>DASSBI010000001.1:0-7555 GCA_035698965.1 Gaiella sp.
CTCGAGGCCGGCATGGCGGGTGAGGGCGGCCGGGACGAGCACCCGGCCCTGTCCGTCCAGGTCGGCCTCGGCCGCCCCCGAGAAGAAGAACGTCCGCAGCTCGCGCGCCTCGCGCGAGAGCGGGTCGAGCGCGGAGATGCGGTCCTCGACGCTCACCTTCCAGGTCTCCCGCGGGTACACCGCGACGTTGCGGTCGAGCCCGCGCGTGAGGACGACGCCGGCGCCCAGCGCGTCGCGAAAGCGGCGCGGCAGCGTGATCCGGCTCTTCTCGTCGATCGAGTGGTCGTAGGTGCCGATGAACATCGTCCGCGAATGTGGCCGATCCCCTTCGTGATCTCCACGATTCCCCACTCTACGCCACTTTCCCCCACTGTCAAGGGCTTTCACGCGTTGCAAGCGCCGTCCCGCGATGCCACACTCGAGGACGGCCATGGCTGCGGCCCTGCCTCGACGGAGCAGTCATGAGGTCGCATCGTGCGGATCGGACTGCACAGCAGACGGGCGACGGCTGGCGCCGCGGCGCTCGCGCTCCTCTGCCTCGCATCGCACGCGGCAGGGGGCGAACGGCACGGCACGGCTCGTGAGACGTGCACGCGGGCCCGCGTCACGGCCGGGGGGAGTAGCGCGCTCCGGGACGCCCTCGGCGCCGGACGGGACGTGCTGGGGGAGCGGCTGATCGCGCTGCGCGACGGGCCGAGTTACGCAGCGGTGCGGAGGCTGCTACCCCCGCTTTGGTACGCGAAGAGCCGCGGCGGGTTGCCGCTGACCCACACAGGCGCGTACTACCTCACGTTCGCGCACCCGCTCAGCCTCTACGGCGAGAAGGACTTCGCACTCCACGTCGCAGACGGGAGCGCGATCCTCACGCGCCGCGTCGACGGCCCAAGCCTGACCATCCTCGTCGGAGACGGGCGCGAGGTCTACGGCTCCTGCCTCGCGCGCCTCGCCCCGCCCCGGCGGGCGCACGGCTGGCTGCCCGTTCTCCGGACGAGCTACGTCGACGCGCGCGGGGTGCGCTATGCGCAGGAGTCGTTCGCCGGCCGGGTACCCGGCATCCGTTCGCTGGTCAGCTTCGTGCGCCTGACCGTCGACGCGCGTCGTGCGGGAGGCG
Source organism: Gaiella sp. (assembly GCA_035698965.1). Lineage (GTDB taxonomy): Bacteria > Actinomycetota > Thermoleophilia > Gaiellales > Gaiellaceae > Gaiella. Next base: position 1,112 of record DASSBI010000001.1, read on the forward strand.
CGACCGCGCTCGTTCGTTTCGTCGCGTCCCCTGGGAGCCGGGCTCGGCTCGTGACCGACCGGCACGGCGTCCTCGACGACGACGGAGCCCGCTACGGCGTCCGTGGTGTCAGAGTGCTCTACGTCGCCTGGATGCACAGCCCGGGTCGGGGCTCGCTTCATCTCGACGCGGCCGCGTACGACACCGCCCTCCGGACGACGGAGCGCTTCTGGGAAGGCGAGCTCGCGGGTGGCGCCACGTTCGAGGTCCCGGAGCGGAGGGTGCTGGACGCCGAGAGGAGCCTGCTCGTCCAGCTCCGGATCCTCACGTGGCGCTACAGCGTCGGCAATCCCTACGAGGAGCTCTCGTTCGCCGAGGCGCTCGACGCAGCTCGGATCATGGCCGGCTACGGCCACGAGGACGTCTCGGAAGCGATCGTCCGCTTCGCACTCCGGCGGCTGCCGGCCCGGTTCACGAGCTGGCGCGCGGGGGCCGTGCTGCTCGCGGCCGCCGAGCACTACCGCCTCACCCGGGACGCGACGCTCCTCGACGACGAGGAGCCAGCGTTTGCGGCAGCGCTCTCCCGCCTCGCGCGTCAGGTGGAGCGCAGTGGCGGAACTGGCCTCCTCAACCGGGAAGCCTTCTCGTCCGACGTGCGCCGCCGCGTCGTCGGGCTCCACGGGCAGGCGGTTGCCCGCCAAGGGCTGCTGGCGATGGGAAGCGTCTGGGAGCGTCTCGACCGCCCTCGCCTGGCGGCACGAGCGACGGCCGCCGGCATACGCCTCGGGTCGGCCCTCCGCGCGGCCCTGCGGTCGTCGCAACGACGTCTGCCGGACGGATCGCTGTTCGTCCCGGCGACCATCGTCGAGGGCACGCGGCCGTTCGACCGGTTGACGGCATCGCGGGACGGCTCGTACTGGAACCTGGTGATGCCGTACGCCCTCGCCTCGGGGCTCTTCGATCCGAAGGGCCTTACGGCGCGGGGCATCTGGCGGTACATCGGCGGCCACGGCGGTCTGCTGCTCGGGCTCGTCCGCGCGGACGCGGCGCGCCTCTACTGGGGCGAGCCGTATCCCGCATCCGGCGTCGACCAGGTCTACGGCCTGAATCTCACCCGGTTCCTCGCCGACGCCGACCTGCCGGATCGGCTCGTCCTGAGCCTCTACGGGACGCTCGCGGGTGCGATGACGCGCGACACATTCGTCTCGGGCGAAGCGGCGACGGTCGTGCCGCTTCGGGGCACGCGCCTCGGGTCGATGTACCTGCCGCCGAACAACGGCACGAGCGCCGCGTTTCTCGAGACGCTGCGCGTCGCGCTCGTGCACGAGCGCCGCAACGCCCGGGGCGCTCCCGTTGGGCTCGAGCTGGCCTTCGCCACGCCGCGCGCCTGGCTGCGGCCGGGCACGACGATCCGGGTGGAGGGGGCGCCCACGAGCTTCGGGGAGGTGTCCTACGTCCTCTCTCGCAGGCGACGCACCGTCCGGATCGTCCTCGACGCTCCGCAAGCGCCCTCGCTACGGCTGCGGCTACGCCTGCCTCGGGGCGAGCGAATAGAGCGTGTCCAGGCGGCCGGGCGATCGGTGCTGTTCGACGCCGCCACCGGAACGATCGAGCCGCCCTCGAGCGGCGACCGGCCGCTGCGCCTGGTCGCCTACGTCACCTAGCCGCGAGTGCCACGTGGCGCGGCGCAACGCCGCGGCCGGTCAGTGCGCCGGCGCCGCAGCGCGCGGCGAAGGCAAGGGCGTCAGCGCCTTCGAGCCCCGAGCCGAGCGCGAACGTGAGACCGGCGGCGAAGCTGTCGCCAGCGCCGTACGCGTCGACGACCTCGCCGGGCGGGTCGGCGGCCGTGTACGGGCCGCCGGGTCTCGCCCAGCCTCCGAGAGCGCCGGACGTCGTGACGACGAGCTTCGGCTCCGGGTCGAGCTCGCCAGGCCGGTAGCGCTCCGCATCGTCCTCCCCGCTCCCGATCAGCGCGTCGAGCTCGACGCCGCCGCGCCTCAGCACCTCGAGCTCGCGCGAGGTCGCTGTCAGCACGCGGGCACGGCGGGCGTGCACCAGCGCGTCGACGTCGCCGGCGACGAAGAAGACGGCGTCCATCGACGCGAGCTCGTGCCACGGCAGCTGCTCGTCGTGGCCCCTCGGCCTGAGCTTCGGGCCGACGGTCGTGATCGTCCGCTCGCCGTGATCGTCCACCTGCGTGAACGCCCATCGCTGCGGCCGCTCGTCCGGCACGGCATGCACGACCACACCGCGGGACTCGAGCTCCTCCCGCGCGCGCCGGCCGAGCTCGTCGTTCCCGAGCACGGTGAACAGGTGCGCCTCGTCGGCGAGGAGGGCGAGCTGCACGGCCGCGACGCCGCCTCCGCCCCCCGCCTGCTGCCAGTCGTCGAACGCATGGGCGATCTGGCCCGTCGCGGGGATGCGGTCGACGCGCGCGAAGCGAATCCACTCGACGTGTCCGACGACTGCGACGCGCATCCCAGAAGTGTGTACCACGTCTCACGCGCCGCCCCGCACGGGCGTTTCACAGGATGATGGTTGCCGTGGCGTCGATCCCGCCGTTCGAGACGTTCTACGCCGAGCATGCCGGCGAGGTGCTGGCGCTCCTCCGCAGGCGTGTCGGCCGTGAGCGAGCCGACGACGCGTTCCAGGAGACCTTCCTACGCGCGCTTCGCGCGTACGACCGCCTCCGTCACGGAGACCATCTTCGCGCCTGGGTGCTCACGATCGCGACTCGTGTCGCGATCGACACGCACCGACGCGCCGGGGAGCCGACGGACGAGCTTCCCGACCTCGCCCACTCGGACGGGCGTCCCGCCTACGAGGAGCTCGCGTTCCTGACCGACACGCTTCCGCCGAAGGAGCGGGCGGCAGTCGTGCTGCGCTTCGGGTACGACCTCGACTACGAGCAGATCGCCGCGGCGCTCGACTCGAGCGCGGAGGCTGCGCGGCAGGCGACCTCGTCCGGCGTCCGCCGCCTGCGAAGGAGGATCACATGACCGTTCCCATCGATCTCGATCGGCGTTTCCGCGAGGCTGCGGCGCGCTCCCAGCTGCTCGACGCGGCCTACGACGTGATCGACAGCGAGCTCGGCCCCTTGCTCGCCGCCGTCACCGACCGCGGGCTCGCGCGGATCTCGTTCGACCCCGAGCCCGAGCGGGAGCTCGAGTCGCTCGCGCAGCTCGCCGGGCGCCGCGTCCTGCGTTCTCCGCGCGCGCTCGACGAGACCCGCCACGAGCTCGACGACTACTTCGGCGGCCGCCGGACCGCGTTCGACCTCGCGCTCGACATGCGCGGCCTCCCAGAGTTCACGCTGCGTGTCCTCTCCGAGCTCGCGAAGGTGCCGTACGGCCAGACCGCGACGTACGGGGAGCTCGCCGAGCGCGCCGGCAATCCTCGCGCGTCGCGCGCGGTCGGCACGGTGATGAACCGGAACCGCATCCCCATCGTGCTCCCGTGCCACCGCATCGTCGGATCGTCCGGCGATCTCGTCGGCTACGGCGGCGGCCTCGAGCGCAAGGAGCGGCTCCTCCGCCTCGAAGGCGCGATGCTCTAGCTCTCCGTTTGGTGTCCGACTTAAAGTCGGACACCAAACGCCTACAGCAACAGGCGGTAGCCCCTCCCCCACTCGTTGACGACGACGTTCTCGGCGCCCGCGGCCTCGAGCTTGCGCCGCAGGCGCGAGGCGTGCGAGTCGACGGTGCGGGTCCGGATCCCGGACGAGCGGATCCCCCACACGTCACGGAGGAGCTCCGCTTTCGTGAAGACACGCCGCGGGTCGCTCGCCAGCTTTGCGGCGAGCTCGAACTCCCGCCCGGCAAGCCGCACCGCCGCGTTACCGACTCGAACCTGCCGGGCACGGTGGTCGACGGTCAGCGGGCCGGCGTCGACGACGTCCGCCTGGCCGAGCACGGAGCGGCGGAGCAGCGCTCGCACGCGGGCAAGCAGCTCGAAGTAGACGTCGCGCGGCACGACGTCGTCGGCACCGCTCTCGAGCGCGCGCACGCGGGCCGCCGCGTCGGCGTCGGGCTCGGTCAGGACGATGACCGGCACGTTCCGGTCCCACGTGCGCCCGGGCTCGCCGGCGCGCAGACGGCGGCAGAGATCCGTCTCGCCGGCGATCACGAGATCGGGCGAGACGCGCTCGGCGAGGTCGAGTGCGCGCGACGTCCAGGCGGCGCCGAACACGGTGAACCCGTCCTCACGCAGGTTCTGCTGGAGAAGCTCTCTCGAGCCGGTCTCGTGCTCGGCGAGGAGGACGGCGCTCGTGCTCATCCTCCTCGACGCTAGAGGCTCGGCGCGTGCCGCACCAGATGGCATTTGTGGCGGCTTTGTGACGATTGGCCCACACCCGTCGCGAGCGGACAGGGCCGTCCGGGCGACGCCAGCGCGACCGCTCAGCGGCGCTTGACGACGAAGCCGACCTGGCCGAGAAGCTTGCCGTAGCGCGGCGCCCGCGTCGTCCCGAACGCGGGCCACACGTAGAGCCGATAGCTGCCGTCGACGAGCGAGTGGCGCGCGCCCTTCATCGACCAGTGCAGCGGCAGCGCGAGCTTCGGCTTCTTCACCCAGGTCGTGAGCAGCTTGAGGTTCCCGCGCCAGAGCTGGAGGTTGTAGAAGCGCGCCTTGGCCACCGGCGCCCACTGGGCGACGGGAGGCTCGGCCACCACCGCCCCGTCGGCCGGAGCGAAGATCCCCGCCGTCGGCTGCATCCCGATGGTCTTCGACGACTCGTTCCCGGCCTGGTCGACGAGCGTCACCTGGTACCAGTACTTCGTTCCCGTGCCGAGCTTCCTGTCGACGAACCTCCGCGCCTTCCCCTGGTAGACGACGCCCGTCTTCTTGCCCTTCGGCCCCGGCGACCTCGTGACCTTCGTGACCACCACATCCTTGGTGGCCGTCCAGGAGAGGGAGAGCGAGGGGCCTCGGCGCACCCAGCGAAGGTTCGGGCGTGCGGGCGGGGTGTTGTCGTACCGGAGTTCGACCGTCGTCGGGGCGCTGAGGTGGCCTGCGGCGTCCCGGCACTGCCCCACGAGTTTCGCGGGCGCGGCATCAGGCCCCTTGTAGGTCACCGCGGGGGAGCACTCGGAGACCCCCGATCCGGCGTCCGCTCCCGTGAACGCGACGTCGACGGGGTGGTTGTACCACCCGTTCGCGTCCGGCTTCCGGGACGGCGTGCCGGTCACCGTCGGCCCCGTCGCGTCGTACTTGATCTTGAGCGAGGCCGACCCGGCGTTGCCGGCGTTGTCGGTGCACGACCCGGAGACCGTGACATCGCCCCCGTCGGGGCCGCCGTACGTGCCCGAGGTGCAGGACGCGACACCGGACGCCCCGTCCTCACCCGAGAAGGTGAAGCTGACCGGGCTCGTGTACCAGCCGTTCGCGTCCGGGCCGCGCGACGCCGAGGCCGTCACGTTCGGCGGCGACGAGTCCTTCCTGACGGTGACGCTGCTCCCGACGAACGACCCGCCGTAGTTGACGGTGCACGTGAACGTCGCGCCGGACGTGTCCTCGGTCACGGTCGACGCGCCGCACCCACTCGACCCCGTGGCGCCGCTCGAGTTGAACGACCACGAGACGGTGACGTTCGATCTGAACCAGCTCCCGCAGCCGCCGCCGTTGCAGCTCGCCGAGGGCGGATCGAGCGCCGCAGCGGAAGCGGGGAGAGCCGCGCACGCCGCCGTCACGACGACGAGTGCGCAGAGCGCCCGCATGTTCATGCCTGCCTCGTGGCGCTCCGCGTCGCGACGCCGAGAACGGTTGTCCCTCCCGCGGCGACGGCGAGCAGGAGCGCCGCTGCGACGAGCAAGGCGGCGCGCGGGGCACCGCCGTCGTCTCGGGCGGCGAGGACAGCAGCCGGAAGCCCGAACCGAACCGCGTCGCGCGGCGTCGCCGCGGCCGAGGCGAGCGCATGCTTCGTCGCGGCGTGCGTTGACTTCGGCTTCGCCTTCGCCTTTCGAGTCGGAACCGGCCTCGGCTTCGCGCTCGGCTTCGACGCGGCGCGCGTGGTACGCGACGGAGTCGTGGACTTGCCGACCGGGCGCGGCGCCGGAGCCGGGCTCGACGGCCGCGAGACCGCGGGCGACGGCGTGGCCGTCGCGGTCCTGACGACGATATGTGGCTTTGTCGCGACTGGAGCCGCTGACGAGCCGACCACCGGCGCGTCGGGCGTGGGTGCGGCCGGAGCCGGCTTCGAAGACTCTGTCGGCTTCGGGGACGTGGTCGCCTTCGAGGACGACGTGGCGAACCCGCCGGGCGGGTCGTCGGGCGCAGGCATGGGCGTGCCGCCGGCGCCCCAGCCGGCCTCCGGGCAGGCAAACGCGACCAGGCAGGCGCCCACCGCGAGCGAATCGCGTCCGAGCCGCAGAGACGACGTCCACCTGGACACCTACGTCCCCCCTTTCGAGGCTTCACGGTACGTCGGTCGACACACGCGTGTCAATACGGACGGGGTGGCCGCCGGAC
>DASSBI010000002.1:0-6466 GCA_035698965.1 Gaiella sp.
CACGAGCCGGCCGTTCGGGCGGCTCTCGCTCGCGACGGCGCTCAAGTACTCCGTCAACTCGGTGTTCTGCAACATGGGGAAGGCCCTCGGGGCGAAGCGAATCCTCGACCAGGCGAAGAAGTTCGGCTTCTACGAGCGCCCGCCGCTCGAGACGCCGGACGGCGAACGCTACCCGAGCGGGCTCTACGACAAGGGCGACCTCTGGTATCCGAAGCGGAACTCGGACGTCGACGCCGGGCGGATGGCGTTCGGCCAGGAGCGCATGCTCGTGACGCCGCTCCAGATGGCGATGGTCGCCGGGGCCATCGGCAACGCCGGCATCCTCATGCGTCCCCACGTCGTCGCGAAGATCGTCTCGCCGCGGGGCACGACCGTCTCGAAGACGGAGCCGGAGCGCATGGGCCGCCCGGTCGGGCCCGTCAACGCGCGGGACATCGCGAACATGATGGTGAGCGCGGTGCAGGGCGGCACCGGGACGGCCGCGCAGATCTCGGGCTACCGCATCGGCGGCAAGACCGGCACGGCCGAGACGGGCGTCCAAGGGCAGAACACGACCTGGTTCATCGCGTTCGCCGGCCTGCCGGGCGAGCGTCCGCAGGTCGCGATCGCGGTCGCGCTCGAGCGGCAGAGCCTGACGGGCGGGGCGACGGCCGCGCCCATCGCGCGGGCGGTCATGGAGGCACTCCTGCAGCCGGCGGCGAACCCGTGAGCGTCCTGCGGCGGAACGGCCCGACGGCCGGGATTCTCCCGATCCAGCATCTACCCTTGGAGACCTGATGGCGACCATCGACGAGCGACGCGGGACGATCTTCGCAGGCCGCTACCGCCTCGAGCGCAAGCTCGGCGGCGGCGGCATGGCCGACGTCTGGCTCGCCGAGGACCAGGAGCTCGGCCGCAAGGTCGCGATCAAGATGCTCCACGACCGCTACGCGAACGACACGCAGTTCGTCGAGCGCTTCCGGCGCGAAGCGACCCATGCGGCAGGGCTCTCGCATCCGAACGTCGTCTCCATCTTCGACCGCGGCGAGGCCGGAGGCTCGTACTTCATCGTCATGGAGTACGTCGAGGGGCGGACGCTCAAGGAGCTGATCGTCACCCGCGGCCCGTGCCCCGTCCCCGTGGCGATCTCGTACGTGCGACAGGTGCTCGCGGCACTCCGCTACGCGCACCGGAACGGCATCGTCCACCGCGACATCAAGCCGCACAACGTCCTCGTCGACCACGAGGGGCGCGTCAAGGTCGCCGACTTCGGCATCGCGCGGGCAGGCTCGAGTCAAATGACCGAGGCCGGCTCGATCATCGGGACGGCGCAGTACCTCTCGCCCGAGCAGGCGCGCGGCGCGCCCGTGGACGAGTCCTCCGATCTGTACTCGACCGGCATCCTGTTGTTCGAGCTGCTCACGGGGAAGGTGCCGTTCACCGGAGAGACCCCGGTCGAGATTGCGATGAAGCACCTCTCGCAGGTGCCGCCCGCGCCGTCGTCGATCCGCTCCGAGGTCCCGCACGACCTCGACCTCGTCGTCCTTCGCGCCCTCGCGAAGGAGCCCGCCGACCGCTACCGCTCGGCCAAGGAGATGGACCGCGACCTCGAGCTCGTCGGCCGCGGCGACGCCGTGGGGCCGGAGACGGAGGAGGCCGCGACGATGGTGCTCCGCGGGGAGTCGACCGCGGAGACCTCCGTCCAGCCGAGACCGGCGGGCTACGGCGGCGACGAGCGCTACCGCGCGTACGAGGGCCAGGTCAAGACCGGAAGGGCGTGGTGGCCATGGCTGGTTGCGGCGGCCGCTGCGATCGCGCTCGGGATCGGCGGCTGGCTCCTGTACGACAACATCCGCGACCAGATCGACGCGAACGAGCCCGTCGCGGTGAACATCTACACGGGGATCCTCGAGAAGAAGGCCGTCGCGCTGATCGACGGGGACGGCTTCGAGCACAACGTGCGGCGGCTGCCGAACGCGGACGTCCAGCCGGGCTACGTGTACCAGCAGGACCCGGAGCCGGGGACGAAGCAGCCGCGTGGGTCGATCGTCACGATCCTCGTCTCGAGCGGCAAGCCGAAGGTGACCGTGCCGAGCCTCGTGGGCAAGTCCCGCGACGCCGCCGTCGCGGAGCTGACCCGCCTCCAGCTCGAGCCCAACGTGGTGCAGGTCAGCTCATCGCAGCAGGCGAATCAGGTGACGGCGCAGAACCCGAAGCCGGGTGTCGTCGTCGTCGCCGGCTCCTCGGTGCGGATCAACGTCTCGTCCGGACCCAAGCCGGTGGCCGTGCCGAGCGTCATCGGTCAGAGCTACGACTCCGGGGCCGCGCAGCTCCAGTCCGCGGGCTTCACCGTCGGCCGGGTCGACGTCGACTCGGACCAGCCCGCCGGCCAGGTCGTCGACCAGAGCCCGCCCGGCAACTCGACCGCCTCGAAGGGATCCTCGGTGACGCTCTCGGTCTCGAAGGGCCCGACCACAGTGACGGTGCCGGACGTCTCGCTGCAGACCGGTCCGGACGCACGGGCGACCCTGACTGCGGCCGGCTTCAAGGTCGTCGTCGTCCATCAGGACACCGACGACGAGTCGCTCGACGGGCTCGTCATGTCGCAGGATCCGGGCGGCAACACCCAGGCGGAGCCGAAGTCGACAGTCACGCTCACGGTCGGGCAGTTCGTGCCGCCGCCCGACGTGACCACGGACACGACGTCGACCGACACCACGACGACCGACACGACGACCACGACACCCGGCGGCACGACCCCGACCGTTCCGTGAGCGGCCGCATCCGGCTCGCCGTCCTGGCCGGTGGCCGGTCGAGCGAGCATGAGATCTCTCTCGCCTCGGCCGCGTCCGTCGCGGCTGCGCTCGACCCGGCCCGCTACGACGTGCGGACGATCGAGATCGGTCGCGACGGCCGCTGGGCACTCCCTGCGGGCGAGACGCGGGCAGCGCTGTCCGCGACGACCGCCGAGACGCTCCCCGTGCCGGCCGACTCCGCCCCTGCGACCCTCGGCGCCGTCGACGTCGTGCTGCCGATCCTCCACGGCCCCTTCGGTGAGGACGGCACTGTGCAGGGCCTCTGCGAGCTCGCCGGGGTTGCATACGTCGGCCCGGGCGTGCTTGCCTCGTCGGTCTGCATGGACAAGGACGTCTTCAAGACACTGATGCGCGGCGCCGGCATCCCGGTGGCTCCCCACGTCGCGCTCCGGCTCGGCGACCCCGTCACGAATCCGTTCGGGTACCCGGTGTTCGTCAAGCCCGCGAACATGGGCTCGTCGGTCGGGATCTCGAAGGTACGCGACGAGAGCGAGCTCGAGCAGGCGGTCGAGCTCGCGCGCCGCCACGACGAGAAGGTGATGGTCGAGGAGTTCGTCGATGGCATGGAGATCGAGGTCGGGGTGCTCGGCAACCTGCCCTCGCCCGTGGCCTCGCTCCCGGGCCACGTCGTCTCGCACCACGCGGATTGGTACGACTACTCCTCCAAGTACGACGAGGGCGGCTCGGAGCTCGTGATCCCGCCGCCGGGGCTCGACGAGGCGCAGATCGCGCGGGCGCGCGAGCTCGCCGTTGCGGCGTTCGTGGCCACGTCGTGCGAGGGCATGGCGCGCGCCGACTTCTTCGTCCGCCCCTCGGACGGCGAGGTCGTGATGAACGAGTTGAACACGATCCCGGGGTTCACGGCGACGAGCTTCTACTCACGGCTCTTTGCGGCCTCCGGGATCGGCTACGAGGAGCTCCTCGACCGGCTCGTCGCGCTGGCGCTGGAGCGGCACGAGCGGCGGAAGGGTCTCGTCTACTGAGACGTAGGGGCGAGAGGTCCTCCCGCCCCTACGTCCCACGACAGGTCAGCGAAGCCTGACCTCGGCCGGCCCGACGACGGCGGTCTGGCGCTCGAACGGGCTCATGTACGACCCTGGGCAGCACGGGAGCGGCACCCCCGCCTCGGCCGTCAGGGTCACGCGCACGACGGCCTTCCCTCCGTGAAAAGGAGGGCCTGTTGCGTCGGCCAGAACGGGCACCGACAGCGCAACCGCTGTCCCGTTGCACGGGAAGAGCAGCTGAGGATAGGAGTTCGCGATCGCCGCCGACCCGCGCGCGATCTGCTTCCCCGCTGCCTGCTCCACGACCACGGAAACCGTCTGGAAGAACATCTCCAGCCCGAAGCTCGGCGGATCGCAGGTGACGGTGATCGGCACGTCGAGTGCCACCTTGCCGACGAGGTTCGGTTCTCCGAGCGTCGCAGTCATTGCCGACGCGGAGCTCGCAACGCCCAGCGCGACTGCCACGACGGCGATCCAGACCGTCTTGCGCATGCGCATCCCACGCATGACTACCTCCCTTGCTCGATGGCGGGAGGATCCGTGAGGTCGCTAACGGAGCTCTAACGTCGGTTCAACCCAAGACGGCGGTCAGCGCCTCGTCCCAGACCTCGAGCGCCTCGTCGAGGACGGCGTCCTCGATCGTGAGCGGGCAGAGGACGCGGATGCAGTTCCCGTGGACACCGGCCTTCAGGAGGATCAGGCCGCGCTGGAGCGCCGCGTCGATCACGGCGCGCGCGAGCTCCGGCGCTGGCTCCTTCGTCGCCGGATCGTTCACGAGATCGATCGCGAGCATCGCGCCGAGACCGCGGACGTCGCCGATCGCGGGCCACCGGCGCTGCCAATCGAGCATTCGCTCGCGGATTCGCGCGCCGACGACGACCCCCCGCGCGACGAGGTCTTCCTCCTCGAACACGTCGAGCACGGCGAGTGCGGCCGCCTGGGCGACCGGGTTGCCGATGTAGGTGCCGCCGATCGCGCCCGCGTGGGCGCCGTCCATGATCTCCGCTCTGCCGATCACGCCGGAGAGAGGAAGGCCCGCCGCGATCGACTTTGCGACCGTCATCAGGTCGGGCTCGACGCCGAAGTGCTCCATCGCGAACATCCGCCCGGTCCGGCCGAAGCCGGTCTGGACCTCGTCGGCCACGAAGACGATCTCGTGCCGGTCGCAGATCGCGCGAAGCCCCTCCATGTACGCCCGCGGCGCGGGCACGAACCCGCCCTCACCGAGCTGCGGCTCGATGACGATCGCCGCCACGTCCTCCGGCGCGACGTGCGTCTCGAAGAGCCGCTCGAGCCGCGCGAGCGCCTCGGTGGCGCCCGGCCCGCGGTACTCGTCCGGATACGGCGCGCGGTAGACCTCGGGGGCGTACGGCCCCATCCCCGTCTTGTACGGGTGGGGCTTCGACGTCATCGTCATGGAGAGGAGCGTGCGTCCGTGGAACGCGCCCTCGAAGGCGATCACGCCGGGCCGCCCGGTGTGCAGGCGGGCGAGCTTCACGGCGTTCTCGACCGCCTCCGTGCCCGCGTTGAAGAAGGCTGCACGCGTCTCGCCGGAGATGGGTGCGATGGCACAGAGCCGCTCGGCCAGCGACACCGCTGGCTCGTAGGGGACGACGGTGAAGTCGGTATGGAGGAAACGGGCCGCCTGCTCGACGACTGCTTCCACGATGCGCGGGTGGGCATGTCCGGCGTTCACGACGCCGACGCCGCCCGCGAAGTCGACGAAGACGTTGCCGTCGACGTCTGTGATCGTCGCGTTCTCGGCTCGTTCGGCGAAGATCGGCAGGTGGACGAGCAAGGGACGCGCGATCGCGCGCTCCTCGCGCTCCGCGATCGCCCGGGAGCGAGGCCCGGGGATCTCGGTGCGGATCTCGATCGTGCGCGTGGCAGCCATCGCTCCAAGCGTATCCGAGGCCTGCGACAGCCCAGGGCGTGGCTTCGGCTTCGCACTCGCGACGCTAGGACGGCGGCGCTAACGCGCTCTTCGTGTAGATCCCCGAGGCGTTCCAGAGCAGGAAGCCCTTGGCCCCCTGGAGCCGCGCCGCGCGGATTTGCTGCATCACCTGCTCGGGCCTGTAGCTCCAGTCCTGGACCCACGGGACGAGCTGCGCGCCGCTGCCGCGGATCTCGCGCTTGAAGTCGATCAGCGTGCGGAACACCGTCTCGCCGGGCTCGGCGCTCGGGGAGGCGATGCCGAGCTCCCCGCCGCCGTAGAGTGCCGGGTAGGACATCGGATGGACCTGGTCGACGTGCTGGGAGATCCAGCGCGGCACCTGGCCGATGCCCATGTCGCGCGTCGCCGAGAGCCCGAAGAGCGCCGTCGAGACGCGCACGCCGAGCGGCGCGAGGCGCTGCTGCGCGTACGCGGCGAAGTTGGCGATCAGGCGGCCCTTGGGGACACTCGTCCGGCCGGGGTAGACGGCTGCGCCGACGTCACCGTCAGAGGGGAAGCGGACGTAGTCGAGCATGATCTCGTCGAACCCGGCCCTGGCCGCAGCCGCCGCGACCGAGACCGCGTAGTCCCACACGCGACGGTCGTACGGGTTGACCCACTCGAGCCCGGCGCTCGTCGCCCAGATCGAGCCGTCGGGGCGCCGGATCGCCATGTCCGGCCGCGCCCGGGCGAGGTAGGGATCCTGGAACACGACGACCCGCCCGATGAGGTAG
>DASSBI010000003.1:0-2716 GCA_035698965.1 Gaiella sp.
GGCGTTGAACGGGACGAGCATCTCCTTCGTCTCGCGGCTCTTCACGAGCTCGAGGCCCCAGAAGCAGCCGAGGCCGCGGACGTCGCCGATCGACGGATGCCGCTCGGCCAGGCCACGGAGCGACTCGCCGAGGTACGCGCCTACGTCGGCGGCGTTGTCGACGATGCCCTCGTCCTGGAACGCCTCGATCGAGGCGATCGCGGACGCGCAGGCGAGCGGGTGGCCGGCGTAGGTCAGCCCGCCGGGGAAGAAGCGGCCGCGAACCTGGTCGGCGATCTCACCCCGCACGATCATCGCCCCGAGCGGCACGTAGCCCGAGTTGATGCCCTTCGCCACCGTGATGATGTCCGGCACGACGTCCCAGTGCTCGCAGGCGAACCACTTGCCCGTCCGTCCGAAGCCCGCCATCACCTCGTCGAGGATGAGCATGATCCCGTGCCGGTCGCAGACCTCGCGGATCGCCTGCAGGTAGCCGTCGGGCGGCGGGATGATCCCGTTGGTCCCGGTGACGGTCTCGAGGATCACGGCCGCGACGGTGTGCGCCCCCTCGTATTCGAGGATCTCCTCGAGATGAGGCGCGCCGGTGCACACCGGGCACGGATCCGGGTGCCCGGCAGGGCAGCGGTACGTGTACGGGTCGAACATCCGCACGACGCCGGGCATCCCAGGCTCGGCCGGCCAGCGGCGCGGGTCGCCCGTCAGTGTGACCGCCCCGTTCGTCGCGCCGTGGTACGAGCGGTACCGCGCGATGATCTTGTTGCGGCCCGTGACGAGGCGCGCGAGCTTGACGGCGTTCTCGTTCGCCTCCGCGCCGCCGTTCGTGAAGAACGAGACGGACAGATCGCCGGGCGTCACGTCAGAGAGCATCCGCCCGAGCCGCGAGCGCGACTCGTTCGCCATCGGCGGGCCGATGGTGCAGAGCACGTCTGCCTGGTCCTTGATCGCCTGGACGATCTTCGGGTGCTGGTGACCGATCGAGACGTTGACGAGCTGCGACGCGAAGTCCAGGTACCGCTTGCCGTCGTAGTCCCAGAAATGCCGGCCGTCCGCACCTGCAACGGCGATCGGATTGATCTGATCCTGCACCGACCACGAGTAGAGGACGTACTCCTTCGCGTCCGCGACGATCTCGGCTCCGAGGTTCGGGTTCGCCTCGACAGTGGCCATCTTCACGCTCCTTCGCTCGTTCGCTCCGCCGATCGTAGCCCTCCCGCGGGCGTAGCCCGACGACGAGCACAATTGCGCAGAACCGAGCGGCGCGTCAGGATCTGACGGTGGCGATCATCGAATCCGCGAGGATGGGCGCACTCCTCGAGCGCGACGAGCTGCTCGACGGACTGCGGACGGCGCTTGCCAACGCCCGGGCGGGACACGGCGCGCTTCTGCTCATCGGTGGTGAGGCCGGCGTGGGCAAGACCACGGCGACACGGGTGTTCTTCGAGGAGGCCGGACACGACGCGATCGGGTTGTGGGGCGGATGTGATCCGCTCGCCACTCCCCCGCCGCTCGGCCCGTTCCTCGACGTCGCAGCGGGCGCCCCTCCGGCGGTCGCGGACTCGATCGATGCCGACTCTGGTGCCCACACAGTTGCAGTGGCGCTGCTAGCAGCAGGCGAGCGCGGCCTGCCGCTCCTCCTCGTCCTCGAGGACGTGCACTGGGCCGACGAGGCGACGCTCGACGTGCTGCGCGTGCTGGGTCGGCGGGCCGGCGGTACCCCGACGCTCGTGATCGCGACCTACCGCGACGACGAGCTCGAGCGAGACCATCCCCTCCGTGTCCTGCTCGGAGATCTCGCCACGTCGGGGGGTGTTCGGCGCCAGCAGGTCGAGCGGCTTTCCGCGGCTGCGGTCGCCCGGATGGCCGAGGGCCATGACGTCGACCCGTCGGCGCTCTATCGACGGACCTCCGGCAACCCGTTCTACGTGACCGAGGCCCTCGCGACCGGCGGGGACGACGTTCCGGCCACTGTCCGAGACGCCGTGCTCGCGCGGGTCGCGAGACTCGGCCCGCACGCGACGGCGGTCGTCGAGGCGGTGTCCATCGCTCCTCCCTCGCTCGACGCGGGATCGATCCTCGCCGTCGTCGGCGAGGCATCGGAGTCGATCGACGAATGCCTCGCCTCGGGGGTGTTGCGCACCGACGATGGCGGCATCGCGTTCCGCCATGAGCTCGCGCGCGTGGCGGTCGAGGAGTCGATCTCGCCCGCCCGGCGACTTGCGATGCACCGCTCGGTCCTGCTTGCGCTCACCGACTCGCCGCGCGTCAGGTCCGACGTCGCACGGGTCGCGCATCATGCCGAGCAGGCGGACGACCGAGAGGCAGTGCTCCGGTTCGCGCCCGCGGCCGCCGCAGAAGCAGCCCGTCGCGGGGCCTACCGCGAGGCGGCAGCGCAGTATGCGCGGGCGCTGCGCTTCGGCGACGATCTCTCCCCCGGCGACCGCGCCGACCTCCTCGAAGGCCGTTCGCGAGCCTGTTACCTCGCCGACGACCAGACCGAGGCCATCCAGGTCATCCGGGAGGCGATCCTGTGCAGACAGGCCCAGGGCGCACCACTCGAGGAGGCGCGCGCCCTCACCGAGCTCACCGACTACCTCTGGTGCCGCGGGTACAACGGTGAAGCGGACGAGGCGGTGGCCCGCGCGTCGCAGCTCGCAGCCGGCCTCCCTGAACGGCGCGCGCACGCGTACGTCTTCCACACGCAGGCTCTCGAGGCTCT
>DASSBI010000004.1:0-2340 GCA_035698965.1 Gaiella sp.
CGGCGACGCTCCAGCGCGAGGCCGGGATCGAGACGATTCCCCACGTCACCCCGCGCGACACCACGGTGATGGGGCTCGAAGGCGTGCTGCTCGGCGCCCACGCCGAAGGCGTCCGCAACATTCTCGCGGTGACGGGCGACCCCCCGCACGTCGGCGACTACCCGGGATCGCGCGGCGTCTACGAGGTCGACTCGATCGGGCTCGTGCAACTCCTCTCGGCGCTCAACCGCGGCGAGGACTACGTGGGCAAGGGGATCGACGCGCCGACGTCGTTCTTCGTCGGCGTCGCCGTCAACCCGTCGGCGGACGATCTCGAGCTCGAGCTCGAGCGCTTCCGGCAGAAGATCGATGCCGGCGCGCACTTCGCGATGACGCAGGCGCTCTTCGGCGTCGAGGTGCTCGACCGCTTCGTGGAGCGCCTCGGCAGCACATGGCCGATCCCGGTCCTCGTGGGTGTCTGGCCGCTCCGCAGCCACGCGATGGCGCTCCGCCTGCACAACGAGGTGCCGGGAATCAGCGTTCCGGAGTCGGTGCTCTCTGCGTTGCACGACGCCGGCCCGGACGCGCCCGCGGTCGGCCTCGAGCTCGCGCGCCGGCTCGTCGACGAGACGCGAGAGCGCGCCGCAGGGATCTACGTGATCCCACCGTTCAAGCAGCCGCTGGCGGCGCTCGACCTCTTCGAGTAGCGCCCCGCCCCTGGTAACCGCGCTCGCGGTGCACTACCCTGCAAGGCCAGGCGCTCGGAGGGAGACCGCATGGATCGACCGCTGACGCTGCGGCAAGCGTGCTCGGCGACGGGCGGGACGTCCACGAGGTCGGAGCCGACCGGGTGAGCGACGACCCGCGCACGTACGACTACTCGCATCCCACGCGGTCGTGCGACGTCGTCATGAAGGGCGGGATCACGAGCGGTGTGGTGTATCCCCACGCGCTGTGCGAGCTCGCGCGCACGTACCGATTCGCGAACGTCGGGGGAACGTCCGCCGGCGCAATCGCCGCTGCCGGCGCGGCTGCCGCCGAGCACGGCCGCGAGGCAGGCGGGTTCCAGAAGCTCGCCGACCTGCCGGCGTGGATCGGAGGCGGCGACAACCTGTTCCGCCTCTTTCAGCCCCAGCCCCGCACCCGACCGTACTTCCGCCTCTTCGCAGCCGGGCTCGGGCGGAAGGGCGCGGGCAAGTGGCTGCGCGTCGGCGGCGCCGCGCTCCGGAGCTTCCCACTGACCGTGCTCGGGGGACTGGCGCCCGGCGTCGCGCTCATCGTCCTCGCGGCCTGGACGGGCTCCGGCGCGCTCGCCGTCTGCGCGATCGTCGCCGGCATCCTTCTCGCGCTCCTCGGCCTTGCAGTGGCGCTCGGGCTGCAACTCGGCCTCGGACTGCCGAAGGCGCTCGGCGAGAACAGCTTCGGTCTCTGCTCCGGCCTCTCGCCCGAGGGCAGCGCGACCCAGGCGCTGACCCCATGGCTTGCCGGCCTCGTCGACGACCTCGCCGCGAAGGACCCCGCGGCGGGGCCGCTCACGTTCGGCGACCTCAGCGCGAAGGGGATCGACCTCCAGATGATGACGACGAACGTCACGCACCGGCGGCCGCACCGGATGCCGTGGTCGAGCCGCGAGCTCCTCTTCGACCCCGCCGAGCTGCGCCTCCTCTTTCCCGAGCGGGTGGTCGCCTGGATGGAGGCGCATCCTCCTCCAGCGGGGACAGGACGCGACGCGGAACGCGCGCACCGCCGGCTCGAGGCGCTCGCCCCGCTGCGCCCCTTCCCGGCTCCGGACGACCTGCCCGTCGTCGTCGCGGCACGGATGAGCCTGAGCTTCCCGCTGCTGATCAGCGCCGTCCCGTTGCGCGCGCTCGACATGACGAGTAAGCGCACGCGGGAGGCGATCGAGGCGATCGAGAGCGGCCGCCCTGCCACGCACCCGCTGCTCGCCGACGTGTGCTGGTTCTCGGACGGCGGGATCGCGAGCAATTTTCCCGTCCACTTCTTCGACGCGCCGTTGCCGACGAGGCCGACCTTCGCGATCGACCTCGACGGGTTCCATCCCGACCATCCTCGTGGCCCGGACGAGGCCGGCAACGTCTACCTGCCCTCGTCGAACGTCGGCGGGCTGCTCGACAGCTGGCACCGGATCGACCCGAAGCCGGGCCTCGGCGGCCTCGTGGGGTTCGTCTCCGGGATCGTCCGCACGATGCAGAACCACGTCGACGCGACGCTCACGCACCAGCCCGGCTACCGCGACCGCATCGTCCATGTCCACACCGCGCCCGACGAGGGCGGGATGAACCTGACGATGCCGCAGCACGTGATCGACGCGCTGACGCTCCGCGGCCAGGCGGCCGGGCG
>DASSBI010000005.1:0-6235 GCA_035698965.1 Gaiella sp.
GCGCGAGCTCGCGGAGGGCCGGTCCTGGGAGCGAGCTGAGATCGGCCGCGACGAGGCACGCGCCCGTTTCGAAGCGGAGGGCGAGCCGTACAAGGTCGAGCTGGTCGACACCGCGGAGGGCGACATCACGCTCTACACGCAAGGCGACTTCACCGACCTCTGCCGCGGGCCTCACCTGCAGGACTCGTCGCCGATCAAGGCTCTCAAGCTGACCGGGCTCGCCGGCGCCTACTGGCGCGGGGACGAGAAGAACACCCAGCTGACGAGGATCTACGGGACGGCGTTCTTCACGCAGGCCGACCTCGACGCGTACCTCGAGCGGCTCGAGCACGCGCGGGCGAACGACCACCGCCGGCTCGGTCCGCAGCTCGACCTCTTCCACCTCCAGGACGCCTCGCCCGGGTCACCGTTCTGGCATCCGAAGGGAATGACGCTCTGGAACGTCCTCGAGGACCTCCGCCGGTCGGAGAACCACCGCCGCGGGTACCTCGAGGTCAAGACGCCGCTGATCTACGACAAGTCGGTCTGGGAGACGTCGGGGCACTGGGAGAAGTTCCGCGGCGAGATGTTCCTCGTCGCCGGCGAGGGCGAGGAGCCGCACGCGGGGCTCAAGCCGATGAACTGCCCCGGGCACATGTTGCTCTTCGGGAGCGGGCTGCGGAGCTACCGCGACCTGCCGCTCCGGTATGCCGAATCGTCGACGCTGCACCGGAACGAGCCGACCGGGACGCTCCACGGGTTGCTCCGGGTCAGGCACGTGACGCAAGACGACGCGCATATCTTCTGCACGCGCGAGCAGATCGAGGACGAGATCTTCGGCTGCCTCGACTACGCCGCGTACCTCTACGACCTGTTCGGGATGGACGCCCGCTTCGAGCTTTCGACTCGGCCGGACGACAAGCTGGGGAACGACGAGGAGTGGGATTTCACCGAGGGTGCTCTCCGCGCCGCGCTCGAGAAGCGAAGCCTCGCCTACGACGTCGGCGTGGGCGAAGGCGCGTTCTACGGTCCGAAGATCGACCTGCACATGAAGGACGTCCTCGGCCGGGCCTGGCAGATGGGGACGATCCAGCTCGACGCGCAGATGCCGAAGCAGTTCGGGCTCACGTACATGGGCGCCGACAACCAGGAGCACACGCCGTACGTCGTCCACCGCGCACTGCTCGGCTCGCTCGAGCGGTTCACGGGGATCCTGATCGAGCAGTACGCCGGCGCGTTCCCGGTTTGGCTGGCGCCGGTGCAGGTGCGCGTGCTGCCGGTAGCGGATGCGCACCGTGACGCGGCGACGGAGCTCTGCGGCGCTCTCGATGCCGCAGGTCTCCGAGCCGACGTCGACGACCGCGTCGAAACGCTCGGCAAGCGGATACGCGATGCCGAGCTGCAGAAGATCCCGTACGTCGTGGTGTGGGGCGATCGCGAGACGCGTGAGGCGATGGCCGTCAGACGCCGCGGCGGCGAGGGCGTCGAGACCATGTCGCTCGACGGGCTCGTCGACGAGATCGCAGGCGAGAGCCCGTCCTAGAGTCGCTTGCCTCCGACAGCGGTTCCCCTGCTACGCTCTCCCCCTGCAAGCAGGAGCGGCATCGCCCCTCACCTCGCCGGCCACGGGCCGCGCGAGGTTCAACCGAGTCGGAACCGACGAGGGAATGCCGCCGCTGCATGCAGTGGCGTTTCCACGCAGTGGCTGTTTCAACAGAATGAGGAGGATCGACTCGGCTTGGTGAACTGCCTTTGAGACCGCGGCGTCGTCCCGAGGACAGGACGCGTCCCGTCGTCCAGCAGGAACGGATCAACGAGCAGATCCGCGTGCCGCGGGTCAGGCTCGTCGGCGAGGACGGGGAGCAGATCGGGATCAAGGACACGAAGGAGGCGCTCGAGTACGCGTACTCGAAGAACCTCGACCTCGTGGAGGTGGCCAAGGAGGCCGACCCGCCCGTGGCGCGCGTCATGGACTTCGGCAAGTACCGCTACGAGAAAGAACAGCAGGCGAAGCAGGCGCGAAAGCACCAGTCGACGATCAACATCAAGGAGATCAAGCTCCGACCGAAAATCGGCGATCACGACTACGAGACGAAGAAGGGCCACGTCGTCCGCTTCCTGAACCAGCGGGCGAAGGTCAAGGTCACGATCATGTTCCGGGGGCGGGAGAACCTCCACCCGGAGCGGGGTCGGATGCTTCTCGACCGTCTCGCCAAGGACGTCGAGGAGCTCGGCCAGGTCGAGCAGCAGCCGACGATCGACGGTCGCAACATGGTCATGGTGCTCGGGCCGACGAAGAACGCAGGGGTGAAACCAGATGCCGAAAGTGAAGACAGGGAGCGGGGCGAAGAAGCGGTTCAAGGTGAGCGCGGCGGGGAAGCTTCTCCGCCGGCGGCGCCATCGGACGGCGCCTCCGGGCCACCTGATCAAGACCCGTCCGGGGAAACGGAAGCGCGCGCAGGAGACCGCGTCGGTCGCGTCTAGCGACCAGAAGGCCGTCAAGAAGCTCCTGGGGCTGAAGTAACCATGGCGCGAGTCAAGCGATCCGTCCACGCGCGCAAGAAGCGCCGCAAGGTGCTCGAGCAGGCCAAGGGGTACTACGGCCGCAAGAGCACGCACTACCGCTACGCGAAGGAGCAGGTCGAGCACTCGCTCGTCTACGCCTACCGCGACCGCCGCAACAAGAAGCGCAACTTCCGCTCGCTCTGGATCGTCCGGATCAACGCGGCGGCGCGGGCGAACGGGCTGTCGTACAACCAGTTCATGAACGGCGTCCACAAGGCGGGAATCGAGCTCGACCGCAAGTCGCTCGCCGACCTCGCCGTCGCCGATCCGGCCGCGTTCACGGCCGTCGCCGAGAAGGCGAAGGCCGCGCTTGCGTCGGGCGACGACGCGAAAGCGGCCTGAGCGAGCTCGCCGGGATCTTCCGCGGGCAGGCGGAGCACTTCGAGGCGCTCGGCTCGCCGGTCTACGCCCGGCTGGCCGAGCGTCTTGCAGACGATCCCGGTTCGGCGCGTCGAATCGTCGGGAGCGACGAGCGCTGGGACGTGCCGTTGCGCCTCTTCGCGGCCGTGCACTTCCTCGTGCTCTCCGGCGTCGCACCCGACGCGCTGAGCGGCCGCTTCGAGGACTTTGCCGCGGCTCTCGCCGAGCACGAGGATGCGCTGCGGGCTCGGATCGAGACGCACGGCGTCCAGACCAACGAGGTCCAGCGCTGCACGATGCTGTTGCCGACGTTCCTCGCCGCGGCGGCCGCGGCCGGACTTCCGCTCGAGTTGATCGAGCTCGGCCCGAGCGCAGGTCTCAACCTTCTCGTCGACCGGTATCGGTACCGCTACGCGAACGGGGGCTTCGGCCCGGTCGACGCGCTGCTCGAGCTGACGGTCGAGGAGCGCGATGGGCGCGTACCGACAACCTTGCTCGAGCGCGACCTCGTCATCCGGCGGCGCCGTGGGATCGACCTCTCCCCGGTCGACGCGACGACCGCGGACGGCTACCTCCTGCTGCGGAGCTTCGTCTGGCCGGGCCTCGACGAGCGCGTTGCCCGCCTCGACGCCGCCGTCGAGACGCTGCGCCTCACGACCGAGCGGCCCGAGCTGATCGCCGGCGACTACACAGAGGTCTTGCCGGCGCTCCTCGCGGATCGGCCGGCGGATGCGCTGACGGTGGTCTTCGAGACGTTTTCGACCATCTACCTCCCCGAGGCGGTCGCCCGACAGCTCGCCGAGGCGCTCGAGGCGGCCGCGGGCGACGGCCGGCCGCTCGCCTGGGCCTCGGTACGCCGCTGGGAGCTCGGGGCAGGCGCCCATGCGGCGTTCGAGCTCGAGCTGCGTGTCTGGCCGGGTGCTGCGCAGGTCGTCGCGCGGGTCGATCCCCACGGAAACACCCTGGACTGGCGTCTGTGATCACGTCGCGCGACAACGAGACCCTGAAGCTCGTCCGCAAGCTGCTCGGCCAGCGCAAGCATCGCGACGAGACGGGGCTCTTCGCCGCCGAGGGAGAGGATCTCGTCGAGGCGGCGAAACGCGCGGGCATCGAGCCGGTGCACGTGCTCGTCGCCGGCGAAACGGTGGAGGAGGAGCTGCTCGCGCGGGTCTCGACGTTGCCCCACCCGGCTCGGGCGATCGGCGTGTACCGCCGGGCCGATCTGCCGACGGCGATGCGGAGCACATGCCTCGCGCTCTGGCGGCTGTCCGATCCCGGGAACGTCGGGACCCTGCTGCGTACGGCAGACGCGTTCGGCGCGTCGGTGGCTCTGTCGGAAGGCTGCGCCGACCCGACCTCCCCGAAAGCTCTCCGGGCCTCGGCGGGGGCGGTCTTCCGCACGCCCGTCGTTCCGTGGGACGCGCGCCCCGGACGTTGCGTCGCGCTCGTCGCCCACGGCGGCGCCCCACTTTCCGAGGCAGAGCTCAGTCCTCCGGTCACCCTCCTCGTCGGCGCGGAACGAGCGGGCCTGCCGAACGAGCAAGTGACACAGTGTCACAAGGCAACGATTGCCGTTGCCGACGGGGCGGAGTCGCTGAACGTCGCCGCTGCCGGCGCGATCGCGCTCTATGAGGCGACGCGGGCGGGAGCGTAGAAGGGCCCATGGATCCCTGGCGGACCCGCTCGCGGCGGACGCTCGTCGATCTCAGTCCATGGCTTTCGGTGGAGGAGCGCACGGTCGAGCTGCCGGACGGTCGGGTGATCGACGACTGGCCCTGGGTCGAGTCGCGCGAGTTCGCCAACGTCGTCGCGGTCACGGAGGACGGGCGCTTTCTCGTGCTCCGGCAGACGAAGTACGCAGTCGAGGGACCGACGCTCGGCTCGGTCGGCGGCTATCTCGAGCCGGACGAGGATCCAGTCGAGACCGCGAAGCGCGAGCTCCGCGAGGAGACGGGCTACGACGCGCCGGAGTGGAGGTCGCTCGGGCGGTACGCCGTCGACGGCAACCGGGGCTGCGGTGTGGGACATCTCTTCCTCGCGGAGGGCGCGTCGAAGGTCGCAGAGCCGAACGCCGACGACCTCGAGGAGCAGGAACTCCTCCTGCTCACCCGCGCGGAGGTCGAGGAGGCGCTGCTCGCGGGCGCGTTCGGCGTCCTGTCGTGGGCCGCGGTGGTCGCGCTTGCGCTCGTTGCGCTGGATCGGGATCGACCCGAGCCGGCCAGAGCGGTCGGCGGGTGGTGTCCGACTTAAAGTCGGACACCAATCGAACTACCAGGCGCCTCCGCCACCTCCGCCGCCACCACCTCCGCCTCCGCCGGAGAAGCCGCCGCCGAAGCCGCCCGAGCCGGAGGACGGCGGTGCGAGCGCGGAGCCGAACCCCGACGCGAGGTCGCCGATGGACATCGCCGACGCGCCGCTCCCGAGGTTCCCCTGGCCCGAGATCCAGTACAGGCTGCTCGCCTGCGCCATCGCCTCGGGCATCGCCATGTGGGCCGCCTGGAGCACGCGCTCGGCGATGCCGAACGCGATCCCGTAGACCAGCAGCCGTTCCCAGAGCGCGAGTGTGGCCGGCGGGGCCTCCTGGAGACGCGGGAAGTCCTGGAGGTAGCGACGGAAGGCGTCCCAGCGCTCGGCCTCGGTCGCGGCGTCCCGGCTGCGACGCCGCCAGAGCTTTCGGCGCGTCGAGGCGCCGAACAGGACGGCCGCGTTGACGAACGCGGCGAACGCGAGGGCTATCAGCACCACGTCGCTCCACCGCGGATAGACCGACCGCCAGCCGTCGATCGCGATGAATGCGAGCAGAGCCCCGACGCCGGCGAACACGACGATCCCGACGATGAGAGGCACGATGCCGATCGACTTGAACCAGCCCCGGGTCGTGACCTCGCCGGAAACGGCCGCCTTGAAGCCCTCGAAGCGTGGCGCCATCGCAGTCCGATCGTCCTCGATCTCGCCCCGGAACTTCGACAGCCGCTCCGGGCCGTCGGCGAGCACGTCGTCGACGACGTCAGTGACGGACCTCTCCCACGGCGTCAGCTCGACCGGCGTCCCGTGCGAGAGCTCGAGGTCGGAGATGCTCTCGTGCCGGAGGCCGCCCCAGACGCTGCGCTCGGTCGTGACCTGCTCGGCCTTGTAGTGGCCGCGCCGGATCAGATCGAAGATCGTTGCGGTGAACTCGAACGAGCCCGCCTCGCCGCCCTGCCGCAGCAGCGTCGGCACGAGCGCAGCCTGCGTATCGGTGGGCGGCTCCTGCTCGTACTCGCGGTCGTAGCCCGTGCGGATCTCGCGCCCGAAGCGCCAGAAGACGAACGTCGAGATGGCGAGCGCCGGC
>DASSBI010000006.1:0-2995 GCA_035698965.1 Gaiella sp.
ATGGGGGAGATCACCGCGCGGCTGGCCGAGAGAGTGGAGGAGCTCGAGGCGAGTGCGCTCGACCTGGCCGGCGAGGAGTTCCAGCTCGGCTCGACGCAGCAGCTCGCGCGCATCCTCTTCGAGAAGCTCGGGCTCACCGCAGGCCGCAAGGGCAAGACCGGCTACTCCACCGACGCCCGCGTGCTCCGCGCGATCCGAGACGACCACGCGATCGTGCCGGTCGTCGAGGAGTGGCGCGAGCTGACGAAGCTCCTCAATACCTACCTTCTGCCGCTCCCGGGGCTGATCGACGAACGCGACGGGCGCCTCCACACGACGATCAACCAGGCTGTCGCGGCGACCGGCCGGCTCTCGACGACGAGCCCGAACCTCCAGTCGATCCCCATCCGCACCGAGCTCGGACGGCGAATCCGCTCCGCGTTCGTCGCGGCGGAGGGGACACGGCTGCTGTCGGCCGACTACAGCCAGGTCGAGCTCCGCATCCTCGCGCACGTGTCGGGCGAGCCCGTGCTGCGCGAAGCGTTCGCGCGTGGCGAGGACATCCACGCGGCGACGGCATCTCAGGTGTTCGGCATCCCGCAGGCGGAGCTGTCGCGCGGCCAGCGCGACACGGCGAAGATGGTCAACTTCGGGATCATCTACGGGATCTCGTCCTTCGGGCTCTCCGAGAACCTCGGCATCCCGCGCGAGGACGCCCAGGAGCTGATCGACACATACCTGGCGCGGCTGCCGCTCGTGCAGGAGCTGATCAGGCGGACGATCGCCCAGGCGGCCGCCGACGGCTACGTCACGACGCTGCTCGGGCGCCGACGCCCGATCCCCGAGCTCCGTGCGTCCAACCGGCAGACCCGGTCGCTCGGAGAGCGGCTCGCCGTCAACACCGTGATGCAGGGCACCGCGGCGGACGTGATCAAGGTCGCGATGGTGCGGATCCACGAGCGGCTACGCCGCGAGGGCCGTGCGTCCCGGCTCGTCCTGCAGGTGCACGACGAGCTCCTGCTCGAGGTCCCCGAGGTCGAGACCAGCGCCGCGCGCGAGCTCGTTCGCGAGGAGATGGTCGGCGCGTACCCGCTGGACCCGGCGCTCGCGGTCGAGGCAGCCGTCGGCGAGACCTGGGCCGACGCAAAGGACTAGCCGGGGCCGCGTGGCTGCCTCCCGCGGCTCGCTTCCATTCCCCGGGGCGACTGACTAGACTCGCGCGAGCGTCGAAAGTCGACGCCGTCTGTAACAAGGGGAGACGAAGATTCGAGGATCTCGATGAAGCCGCGGCTCGCGTGCCCGCATCACGAGGCTGCCCGACCAGCACTCGAGGTGCTGCTCGTGGTCGGCCGGCCCGCACCCGGCTCTCGAATGCCGTCGGAAACTCCACTCGAGACAAAGGGGAGCACCAGAGGATGAGACGCATGACATTCGTCGCGGTCGTCGCCGTGACCGCGCTCGCCGCCCTCGCGGCAGGCGCCGCCAACTCCGCCGGCGTGAAGACGTCGGCGCAGGCGAGGACCCAGGCCAAATCGCCGGTGCAGAAGGCGGTGTTCTTCGCCGCGGACGGCATGAGGCAGGACATCGTGGCGCGGTACGCCGGGCAGGGGCTCATGCCAACCATGTCGGACTTCCTGAAGAAAGGCACGTCCGCCAGTGGTAACGGTCTTCTCACCCAGGCTCCGCCCAACACCGGAGCGGGCTGGTACAGCCTCGCGACGGGCGCGTGGGCAGGCGTCACCGGCTCGACGAACAACACGTTCCACCGGAACGGCCAGCCGTTCGCGAACCGCACCGCGGCGTTCGACGCGAACGTGCTCCAGGCGGAGTCCATCGCCCAGTCGGCCGAGCGGAGCGGCCTCAAGGTCGCCCAGGTCGAGTGGGCAGGCGGCCGCAATGCGACGATCGCCGGCCCGACCATCGACTTCCAGGCCTTCTTCTCCGGCCGGGGCGTCGCGACGAACTTCATCGGCAAGGCCGGAGACGCGCTCTTCGACAACGCCGCGAACATCGCGGCCTTCGGGCTTCAGTTCGACCATCCGGCGGGCTACGCGGGCCAGGCCCCGTACGCCGGCGCGGCGCCC
Organism: Gaiella sp.; assembly: GCA_035698965.1. Classification (GTDB taxonomy): domain Bacteria; phylum Actinomycetota; class Thermoleophilia; order Gaiellales; family Gaiellaceae; genus Gaiella. Next base: position 2,064 of record DASSBI010000006.1, read on the forward strand.
ACGGCGGCGTCCGGTTGGACGGGATCGCTTCCGCAGACGTTCAGCCCCGCGAAGGAGATGCACCTTCGCGTGCTCGACTTCGGCATCGACAAGTACGGGCTGAACGCGTGGATCTTCGACTCGACGAACGACGGCAAGGTGAACTACGACAAGGTGCTCCTCTCGAGGACGAAGAGCGCCGCGGACGCGGTCGGCACGCTCAAGAAGGGCGAGTGGGCCGACGTCAAGGTGAAGATCGCCGACGGCGCCTCCGCCGGGCTGACGGCAGGGATGCTGGTCAAGGTCGAGGAGCTGACGCCCGACCTCTCCCGCGTCCGGCTCTTTCACACGTCGGTCAGCCGCGCGATCGCATCGTGGCCGAGCTGGCCCGGGGAGTCGGGCTTCAGCGGCGACTTCGCGGAGTACCTCGCGCAGAAGTTCCCGACGTCGACCGCCGCCGACTTCGCGATCCTCGAGGCCGGCGTCACGTCGGAGGAGACGTACACCGAGCAGGGGCTGTACTGGAAGACCGGACACCTCCCGATGCTCGAGTACGTCGTCAAGACGTACAAGCCCGACCTGCTGCTGGCGGGCATGCCGACGACCGACGAGTTCCAGCATCAGTTCCTCGGTCTCGTCTCGCCGAAGCTGCCCGGCGGCGCGGCGAACCCGGCGTATGACGACGTCGACCTGAACGGCAAGCCCGACGGCCGCGTGGCGGCTCGCGAGGGCTTCATCCGCACGGCCTACGAGGAGGCGGACGAGGTCCTGACCCGCGCCCGTGAGCTGATGGGCAAGGATCCGGCGACGTTCGTCGCCTCGGACCACGGCTTTGCGCCGCAGTTCCTCGCGATCGACGCGAGCCAGCCGCTCGTGGAGATGGGCTTGCTCTCGAAGCCGCAGACCTCCAACTGCCGGCCTGCGACGGGCGAGACCATCGGCAAGGCCAAGGC
>DASSBI010000007.1:0-6050 GCA_035698965.1 Gaiella sp.
TCCCCGCGAGCGCGCGGCGATCTCCTCGGCCGCGTCGTCGGCGATCTCGACGCGGAGGATCGCGGCCGAGCGACGGACGATCGTCCCGAGCTGGCCCGGGTCGTAGTACCCGAGCCGGAAGGTCATCCCGAAGCGGTCGCGGAGCGGCGTCGTGAGAAGGCCGGTGCGGGTCGTCGCGCCAACCAGCGTGAACGGCGGCAGGTCGAGGGTGAGCGTCCGAGCGGCGGCTCCCTGGCCGAAGACGATGTCGAGGCGGAAGTCCTCCAGCGCCGGGTAGAGGATCTCCTCCGCCGAGCGGTTGAGCCGGTGGATCTCGTCCACGAAGAGAACGTCGCGCGGCTCGAGCGCGGTGAGGATCGCGGCGATGTCCTTCTTCTCGAGCGCAGGCCCGGCCACGGTGCGCAGCCCGACGCCCAGCTCCTCGCGAACGATCTGCGCGAGCGTCGTCTTGCCGAGGCCCGGAGGGCCTGCGAGAAGCACGTGGTCGAGGGCCTCCGCCCGCGCCTTCGCGGCTTCGAGGGCGATTCGGAGCTGCTCCTTGATCCGCTCCTGGCCGACGAAGTCGTCGAGCCGCCGCGGCCGCAGCGAGCGTTCCGCCTCCTCCTCCTCGGGCCGGAGCGCGGGAGCGAGGAACTGGCTCACGCCGCTGCCCCGCGCAGAGCGAGCCGGACGCGCTCCTCGGCCGGGAGCTCGGGATCGACGTCCGCGAGCGCGCGCTCGGCGTCGACGACCGAGTAGCCGAGCTCGACCAGCGCATCCCTGGCGACGAGGTGGCTCGGGGCATCGCCCACGGCGGCGAGAGCCGGCTCCGTCACGGCGCCGAGCTTCTCCTTGAGCTCGAGGACGATGCGCTCGGCGGTCTTCTTCCCGATCCCCGGGATCGCCTGGAAGCGCGCGTGGTCGCCCATCGCGATCGCCTTGCGCAGCTCCGCTGCAGGCGATCCCGAGACGACGGCGAGTGCGACCTTCGGGCCGACGCCCGAGACGGTGAGGAGATGCACGAAGAGCTCGCGCTCCTCGGCGTCCGCGAACCCGTACAGCTGGAGCGCGTCCTCGCGAACGTGGAGATACGTCTCGACCGTCACCTCGGCGCCGGCAGTCGCGCGGCGCAGCACGGCCGGCGTGGCCGCAACGAGGTAGCCGACGCCGTTCACGTCGAGCACGAGACCGTCGGCGGAGCGCCCCGCCGGCCGTCCTCTGAGACGCGCGATCACGCCGCGCTCCTCAGGACGCCATCCGCGCCAGGGGCGGCATCGAGGCGTGGCAGATGGCGACGGCAAGCGCGTCCGCCGCGTGCGACGTCTCGGGCTCGGCGTCGAGCGAGAGGAGCATCCGGACCATCCTCCCGACCTGGCCCTTGTCCGCCCGGCCATAGCCGCAGACCGCCTGCTTGACCCGCGCCGGCGCGTATTCCGTGCACTCGACTCCGGCCGACGCGGCCGCGACGAGCGCGGCGCCGCGCGCCTGCCCGACGAAGAGCGCGATGCGGGCGTCGGCACCGACGAACGACTCCTCCAGCGCGACGGCATCCGGCTCGTGGGCTGCGATGAGGCCGGTGACCCCGTCGAAGATCGCCCGCAGCCTGATCTCTGGCCGCTCCCTGGCGCTTGACGTCCAGCACCCGTGCTCGAGTGCCCTGATCCGCCCGTCGCTTTCGTGGACGATCCCGTACCCGCACGCAGCCGTCCCTGGATCGATGCCGAGGACTTTCACGTGGAGAGGGTACGCAGGCCGGCGGACGACTACGGTGGCGACGTGGAGATCGTCGACCTCACGGCGCTCGACGGGCGCGGGCCGGCCTGGGGCACGGCATCGGAGGACCTGAACGCGACGCTGCTCGTCTGGCGTGCCGGCGAGGGCCAGCCGGAGCACGTCAACGAGGGCCGGGACGTCGCGGTGGTCGTGCTCGGTGGGTCGGGGACGCTCTTCGTCGACGGCATGGAGCACGTGCTCGCGGCCGGGACGCTCGCCATCGTGCCGCGCGGGGCGGCGCGGAGCATCGTCGCCGGGCCTGAAGGGCTCCGCTGCCTGACGGTGCACCGCAGGCGAGGCGGGCTCGGGCTCGGGGACTTCCGGGATACCGGTGTCGGACTTCAGTCCGACACCTGACGCCGACGCGGAGCTCTCGCCCAAGGTGTCCGACTGAAGTCGGACACCCAGCGCCTCAGCCGGCGACGGCCTCGAGCACGGCCTCGGGGATGTCGAAGTTCGCGTAGACGTCCTGGACGTCGTCGTTCTCCTCGAGCCCTTCGACCAGACGCACCACCTGCTTCGCCGTCGACTCGTCCGCGATCGCGACCGTCGTCTTCGGGACCATCGAGAGCCCCGCCGACTCGAGCCGGTAGCCGCCCGCCTCGAGCGCCTCGCGAACACCTGTGAGCCCCTCCGGTGCGGCGGAGACGACGAACGTCGTCCCGTCGAGCTCGACGTCGTCGGCGCCGGCATCGGCCGCGGCCATGACGAGCTCGTCCTCGTCGACGCCGTCCGCCTCGACGAGCACGAGGCCGCGACGCTCGAACTGCCAGGCGACCGCGCCGGTCGCGCCGAGGTTGCCGCCGTGCTTCGTGAAGAGGTGCCTGACGTCCGATGCGGTGCGGTTGCGGTTGTCGGTGAGCGCCTCGACGATCACCGCCACCCCCTCGGGCCCGTAGCCCTCGTAGACGACGGTCTCGAACGTCGAGCCGTCGGTCCCCTCTCCGGTGCCTTTCGCGATCGCGCGCTCGATGTTGTCCTTCGGCATCGAGTACGAGCGCGCCTTCTCGATCGCGTTCTGCAGCGCGAGGTTCGAGCCCGGGTCGGCGCCGCCCTCCTTCGCCGCGACCATGATCGCGCGGGAGAGCTTCGAGAACAGCTTGCCGCGCTTCGCGTCCGCGGCACCCTTCTTGTGCTTGATCGTCGACCACTTGCTATGCCCTGACACTCATCGCCTCCGTGACCAGCTCGAGGAATCGTTCGTGGACTCGCGGATCGTCGGTCAGCTCGGGGTGGAACGCGGCGGCGAGCACCATGCCGTCACGCAGCAGGACCGGCTCGCCGTCGAGCTCGGCCAGCACCTCGACGCTCGGCCCGACGTCGCGCACGCGCGGCGCGCGGATGAAGACGCCACGGAAGGGCCGCCCGTCGCCGTCGAGTGAGAGGTCTGCCTCGAAGCTCGCGACCTGGCGCCCGTACGCATTCCGGTCGACCTCGATGTCCGCGAGACCGAGGTGATCGCGGTCGACGAGGATCATCCCGGCACAGGTGCCGAAGACCGGCCGCCGGAAGGCCCGGATTGCCCCGTCGAGCCCGTAGAGCCTCGCGAGCTTCGTGATCGTCGTCGACTCCCCGCCCGGGATGACGAGCCCGTCCAGGCCGTCGAGCTGCTCGGGGAGCCGGACTTCCACCACGTCCGCGCCGGCGTTGCGCAACGCGCGCGCGTGCTCCCGAAATGCCCCCTGCAGGGCGAGAACGCCGATCCGTGGCCGCCGATCCATCGCGACCAAGTGTAGATCCGGGTGGCCGGCTACCAGCCGCGCACTTCGAGCCGCTCCGCGTCGGGAAGCGTGCTCGCGGAGATGCCGACCATCGGCTCTCCGAGACCGGCGGAGACGTCGGCGAGGATCTTCGCGTCCTCGTAGTGCGTCGTCGCCTCGACAATCGCCTTCGCGCGCCGGTCGGGGTCTCCCGACTTGAAGATGCCCGAGCCGACAAAGACCCCGTCCGCGCCGAGCTGCATGCAGAGCGCGGCGTCCGCGGGAGTCGCAATGCCGCCGGCGGTAAAGGTGACGACCGGCAGACGCCCGTTCTCCGCAACCCAGCGCACCAGCTCGTACGGGGCGCGGTGCTCCTTCGCGGCCGCGTAGAGCTCCTCCTCGCGAAGGCCCTGGAGTGCGCGGATCGCGCCGAACACCGAGCGCATGTGCGTGACCGCGTTCACGATGTCGCCGGTCCCCGCTTCGCCCTTCGTGCGGATCATCGCCGCGCCCTCCGCGATGCGGCGGAGGGCCTCGCCGAGATTGGTGCAGCCGCAGACGAACGGGACGGTGAACGCGTGCTTGTCGACGTGGTGCTCGACGTCGGCCGGGGTCAGCACCTCCGACTCGTCGATGTAGTCGATCTCGAGCGCCTGGAGGATCTGCGCCTCGACGAAGTGCCCGATCCGGCACTTCGCCATCACGGGAATCGAGACGGCCTCCTGGATCTCGCGGATCCTCTCCGGGTCGGACATGCGAGCGACGCCGCCGTCGCGGCGGATGTCGGCCGGGACGCGCTCGAGCGCCATCACCGCACAGGCGCCCGCGTCCTCCGCGATCCGAGCCTGCTCGGCGTCGACGACGTCCATGATGACCCCGCCCTTGAGCATCTCGGCGAGCCCTGTCTTGACGCGCAATGTGCCGATCTCGGCCATGCGCTGAGTGTAGCCGCGCTTCTCTCCCGGGTACCCGGGAGAGAAGCGCTGGGGTAGCCGGGCTACGGTTCGGTGCGCGGCGCGTCTTCTGCCTGCGGGGTCACCGGGGGTGACGGATCGGCCGGTGGAGCAGGAGCGGTCTCCACGGGCGCGGCCGGCGGGGTCTCCACCGGCTTGTCGTCACGGTCGACGGCCCCCTTCGCCGCGGCGGTCGCGGAGCCGACGTGGGTGCGGATGTCGGCGAGCCCCTCGCCTGCCGCCTGCATGTTCAACCACGCGCCGACGACGATCGCGATCGCGAGGATCAGCCCGAGCCACGCCCAGAAGGTGCGGAACTCGTTGTCGGCCAGGAACTTGATGACGGTGAAGATCGCCAGAAGGACGGCGAGCGCCGCACTCGTCATCGCCGGAGTGACGGGCATGGCGACGTTGATGTTCGCGAGCCGGATCACTTCCCACACGAGGAGCGCGATCGCAAGCAGCCCGGCGAGGACGCCCCACCCGTGCCACATGCTCCGGCCGACGGAGGCGATGCCGCTGATGTCGACTTCCTGCCAGTTGAAGATCGACACGATCAGAAACGCGACGGTTCCTCCGATGATGAGCTTCGCTCCGTGCGAAAGCTTCGAAATATCCATGTGCGCGGCGCTTCCTTTCCGAGGGGGCGGGAACGCTTCCCATTGTGAAGGGGACACCCGACGGATACCACTACCGTCGGGAAAGTCCTCTCCGGCATTGAACGACGGAGCGCGGGCCGCCGCACCTCAGGGGAGGGGGTGGCGGCGGCACCGCGCCCGTCTTCTCGAGGGTCGGGGTCCCGGCCCTCAATGCGGCTGTCACCGGACAGGCCGCTCGGGGCAGATACCGCGCCCACGTTCGGAATCCTCCCCGGTCTGTAAGGGATTCGTTCGAAGCCGTTTGCTTTTCGTACGGGCGCGCATGAGCGCCCGCTCGGCCCGGGTAGACGCCGGTGTATCCGACCGAAGGGAGTTTTCGTCATGCCGGACCCCAACCGTCGCGCACCCAGCGCGGACGCCCGCCGCTGGATGGTCGTGTCGAGTGGAATCCTCGTCGCGGGCGCACTCGCCGTCGCGGCGCTCTTGAGCACGTCGGCGCAGGCGCGCGCCCAGGCCGCGCCGATCAACCAGTCGCCGCCCACCATCTCCGGGAGCGCCTCCCTCGGAAACGCGCTGACGGCAACGTCGGGCTCGTGGTCGGGATCGCCCAGCTCCTTCGCGTACCAGTGGCAGCGCTGCGCGTCCGGTGGCGGCAGCTGTGCCGCGATCGGCGGCGCCACGGGAGCCGGCTACACGGTCGTGTCTGCCGACGTCGGGAAGACGCTGCGCGTGATGGTCACGGCCAGCAACAGAGACGGAACGGGTCAGGCGACGTCCAACCCGACCGCCGTCGTGACGGCGTCTCAAGTCCCGACCAGCACCTCGGACCCGAGGGTCTCGGGGTCTCCCGTCGAGGGCCAGACGCTGACCTCGACGAGCGGCGGCTGGTCGGGCACGAGCCCGATCACGTTCGCGTACCAGTGGGTTCGCTGCGGCACCGATGGCGGCGCGCCGGACGGCTCGAACTGCGCGTTCATCTCCGGCGCCACGGGCTCGAGCTACAAGCTCGCGAGCTCCGACGTCGGACGACGGATGCGCGTCCGCGT
>DASSBI010000008.1:0-2314 GCA_035698965.1 Gaiella sp.
CGGCTCCGCGTTCCTCGGTCTCGCGTTGACGTTCTCGCCGCCCCTCTACGACTACTACGCGTCGCTGCCCGAGCGGCTCTGGGGGATCTCCGCCGAGAAGGACCAGAACCTCGGCGGCATCCTCATGTCGACCGAGCAGGCGCTCGTCTTCTTCGCGGCCATCGTCTGGCTGCTCACGGTGCTCTTCCGGGAGGAAGCCGAGGCGGAGGAGCGGCTGGCCGCGGAGCAGCGCGCCACAGGGCTGCGGGAGCACTGAGACCGATGACGGCGCTCGAGACCGACCCGGACACGATCGAGCGCTGGAAGGCGGCCCGCCAGGAGGAGCTCGACGCCGAGGCGATCTACCGGGCACTCGCGGCCGTGCAGACGACGCCGGAGCGTGCGGAGCTGTTCGCGACGATCGCCGACGACGAGCGGCGACACGCCGCACACTGGGAGAAGCATCTCCGTGGGGCGGGCGTCGAGCCCGGCCCGGCCCGGCCCGGCCAGCGAGCGCGCATCCTCTGCCGGCTCGCCGGCGACTTCGGCGACACCGTGGTCGTGCCGATCATGCGCGATCGCGAGACGCACTCCACCGAGGCGTACATGGACGACTCCGGCGCCTTCGCGGCCGACGAGGAGCGGCATGCGCGCGCCCTGGCGACGCTCGTGGGCGAGACGCGAGGAGAGCCGATCGGCCGTGCGCTCGCCCGCCTCCAGCGCGGCCGCGCAGCCGGAGGCAATGCCCTGCGCGCGGCTGTGCTCGGCGTGAACGACGGCCTGGTCTCCAACGCCAGCCTCGTGATGGGCGTCGCCGGCGCAGGGGTCGCCTCGACGGACATCCTGGTCACGGGTGTCGCCGGGCTGATCGCCGGAGCGTGCTCGATGGCGATGGGCGAGTGGGTCTCGGTGCAGTCGAGCCGGGAGCTGAGCGCCAAGGAGCTCGCGATCGAGCAGAGGCACATCGCGACCGAGTCGGAGGTCGAGCAGGCAGAGCTCGCGCTCGTCTACGAGCAGAAAGGCCTTCACCCCAGTGAGGCGAGGAAGGTCGCCGAGCGACTTTCGGCCGACCCGGAGACCGCTCTCGACACCCACGCGCGCGAGGAGCTCGGCATCGACCCGGAGGAGCTGGGCGGCTCGCCGTGGGTCGCGGCGGGGATGTCGTTCGTGCTCTTCGTGCTCGGAGCGATCGTTCCGATCGTGCCGTTCGCCTTCCTCTCGGGGAACACCGCGGTCGTGACGGCGCTGGCGCTTTCCGCGCTCGGCCTGTTCGGCATCGGCGCGGCGATCACGCTCCTCACCGGGCGGAGCGTGCTCGCGTCCGGGTTCCGGCAGCTCGCGTTCGGCGCGGCGGCGTTCGCCGTGACCTACGGGATCGGCGCGCTGTTCGGCACGGCCGTAGGCTGAGATTGCCCCGCGAAGCGGGATTCCGCAGCCGCGGAATCCCGCCGCTCGAACCCCGGCGATGGCGGGGGCAGATCCCTAAAGGCGCCCGCTGCGCGGTCGCAAGGGCTCCACTTCGACGAGGACGAGCTCGACCGGCGCAGCGCCGGGAACGACGGCGCGCGCCTCTTGCGCGTGGAGCAGCGTCGTCCTGACGATCAGCTTGGCCCGCGCGAAGTTGTCGAGCTCCGTAGGGACCGGCCCGACGCGCCGGCCGAGCGCGTAGCCGGCGGCGTTGCGTCCCATCGCGCGGTAGCTGTCCAGCGTGTAGAGCGGGCTCATCCCGAAGAGCTCGAGGTTGTCGAGCGGCTGGAGATCGGCGCGGTGGATCACGGCGGTTCCCTTCGACTGGAGGCCGAGCGCGACACCGGACCCCGAGAGCACCGCGCCGTCATGGCCGATGAAGGCGACGTCCGCGGCCCGCAGGATCCGGACGAGGCGCGGCGACCCGCCCGCCTCGTGCACGCCGTCGACGACCGCAGCCAGCACGTCGTCGTGCGGCAGCCCCGCGATCGTCTCCCGCAGGCCGTCCGCGAAAGCCGGGCCGACGGCGATCACGACCTCTGCAGGATCGTTCCCAGGCACGGCTGTGCCGGACTCCTCCACGATCGCGTCCGCGTCCGCGACGGCGGCTCCCAGGCTCCGCGGGTCGACGACGTGCGGCAGCGCCTGCAGAAGCGCCCAGCGCTCTCCCTGGAGCCGGTAGCCCGTTCCCGGGCCGAGATAGAGATTCGGGTCGTTGACGGCCGAGCGGACGAGCCCGTCGGGCTCGATCACCGCGGAGGTCTGGAGGTAGTCCGCCGCGATCCGCTGGCGCAGCATCCCGACGACCGCCTCGGCGACGTCCTCGAAGCCCTGACGGTCGAGGGCGAGCGCCACGTCGAGCGCCGAG
>DASSBI010000009.1:0-2172 GCA_035698965.1 Gaiella sp.
CGGCCGTCGCAGCAACCGCGACGGAGCAGAGCGCGAGCCGGAGTCGCACGGCTCCTAACCGTAGACGGTGATCGTGACGGTGCGCCTGCCCCAGGCCTGCGCGGCGGCCGTGCTCGGCATCCAGAGGTCGATGATGTTGCCCTTGATTGCCGAGCCGACGTCCGCCGCGACCGCGGCGCCGTACCCCGGGACGAACACGCGCGTCCCGAGCGGGATCACCGTGGGGTCGACGGCGATCACGCCGACGCCGACCGGTAGCCCGCTGGCGGTCCTGCCCGGCAGGTGATACGCCACTGCGTCGACGGCGAGCGTGCGCGTGCCCGGCGCGGCGGGCAACCGCGCGGCCGCAGCGCTCGGTGCCTCGGCCGGAGGCGCGGGAGCGGGCGCGCTCCTCCGCTCGATGCGGGCCGAGGCGCGCTGTGCCGCCTTCGCCCGGGCCTCGATGGCAGCGAGACGGGTGCGGGTGACACCCGCACGGCTCCGGATGCTCGCAACCGTGGCACGCCGCGAGGCCGCCGCGCGCTCACTCGCTGCGAGTGCCGCTCCGGCCCGACGTTCGACGTCGGTGAGCTGCCGCCGTACCTGGGCCAGACGTACGAGCCGGGCACGGAGCGTGCGGGACCGGGCGCGGAGCTCGGCTGCGATGCCGCGGTTCGCGTGCGTCGTGCGCTCGAGCTCGTCGAGCCCCGCGAGCATCGCAGGCAGCGATCGCGCACCCAGCAGGACGGCGATCGGATCGGCATCGCCCTCGACGTACAGCCGGCGCAGCAGGGTGGCGACCCGCTGGTTGGTCGCGTCGAGCGAGCTGCGAACGACGGCAACGTGCCGCCGGGTACGCGCGACCCTTGCATCGAGTGCCTGCCGCCGGCGTTCGAGCCGCACGGCGGACGCGCGCGCCCGCGCGACGGCCCACTCGGCGGCGTAGAGCTCGAGCTCAGCCGAGCGCTGGGCGCGTGTGAGCGATGCGAGCCGGTCGGCGGGACCGGGGGCGGCGGCCGACGTCGCGGCGGCGCATCCGAGGAGGACGATCGCCGTGCACGGCACGAGGTATCGCGCACGGCGCCGCACAGGGCCGGGGACCGTACCACACGAATTGAGGCTGTTTGCAGATATTTTCGCGACGGTTGGGCGTGCAGACGTCGTGTGGCGCTGCTAGGCTCCCCGACTTGTGGCCGGTGACCCCACCATCGGCGGGCCTGTCGACAGGCGATCGGGACGGCGCGTGACGTTCCTCGCACGGCGACCGGCCCCGATCATCATTGCGGCGCTCGCGGCTCTCGGCGTGTTCCTCGTGCTCGCCGCAGGGCCTGCGACGGCTGACCCGTCGATCGCGTCGAAGCGCGAGCAGGCGCAGGCGGTGCTCGCGCAGATCCGTGCCCTCGACTCGAGCCTCGGGCATGCGTCGGAGGCGTACAACCTCGCGGACATCCAGCTGTCCCAGATCGACGCCGACCTGAAGACGAACGGCCGGCATCTCGTGATCGCGCGGTCGAGCCTCGGCGCGGCGCAGGTACACATCGCGAAACGGCTGCGCGCGCTCTACATCAACGGCGACTCGGGCGGTCCCGTCGAGGTCATCCTCGGCGCGAGGAGCCTCGACGACCTGCTCGATCGTCTCGACATGGCCGAGCGCGTCGGCGGGCAGGACGCGCAGGTGCTGAAGGACGTCAGGACGTTCCGCAACGAGGTACGCACGCGGGGGGTTCAACTCCGTTCCGACCGCGCCCGGCAGGCCCAGGTCGTCGCCGAGCGCGCCGCGCAGAAGCGCTCGATCGAGGGCCAGCTCGCCGAGCGCAAGCGGCTCGCCGCGTCGATCCAGGACGAGATCACACGCATGGAGGCCGCGGAGCAACGACGTCAGGCGGAGCTCGAGCGGCAGGCCCGTGCAAGGCTGGAGGCGGCTGCGGCGGCCCGCGCATCCGCCCGCCAGCAGACGCTCGACCTCTCGTCCGGCCCGGCGACCGACTTCCCCGCGGACGGCAGCTCTTCGGCGTCGTCCGTGTCCGCGCCGCCACCCTCGAAGTACGGCGGCGTGGTCGGGATCGCTATGCAGTATCTCGGCACGCCCTACGTGTGGGGCGGCGCCAGCCCGGGAGGCTTCGACTGCTCGGGCTTCGCGATGTACGTGTACGCACAGGTCGGGATCTCGCTGCCGCACAACGCGGCGATGCA
>DASSBI010000010.1:0-5142 GCA_035698965.1 Gaiella sp.
GAGGGCCAGGAAGGCGTTACGTGGGAGCAGTGGCTCGCGCTCGCACTCGCCGCCGAGGACGCCGGCCTCGGCGGGCTCTTCCGCTCGGACCACTACCGCTCGATCGTGCGGGGCGAGCCCTCGGGCTCGCTCGACGCCTGGGCGACGCTCGCCGCGCTCGCGGCCCGCACCGACCGGATCCGGCTCGGGACGATGGTCTCGCCCGTCACGTTCCGCCACGCCTCGGTGCTCGCGAAGAACGCCGTGACCGTCGACCACGTCTCGGGCGGCCGGGTCGAGCTGGGGATCGGTGCCGGCTGGTACGAGGCCGAGCACGAGAGCTACGGCTTCCCGTTCGGGACGCAGCGCGCCCGCCTCGACGAGCTCGACCGGCAGCTCGCGGAGATCGTGCGGCAGTGGACGGAGGCCGACGACGTCCGCCCGGTGCCGTTGCAGCAGCCGCGTCCGCCGATCATCGTCGGCGGGAAGGCGAAGCCGCGCACCGTCGCGGCCGCGGTCCGGTACGCCGACGAGTACAACACGACCTTCCCGTCGGTCGAGGAGGCGGGCGAGCGGGCGACCGTCGTCGCAGAGGCCGCGCGTGCCGCCGGCCGTGCGCCGCTCCGGTTCTCGATGATGACCGGCTGCGTCGTCGGCCGCGACGACGCGGAGGTCCGTGAAAGGCTCGCGGCGTGGCGGAACGTCACGCGGAGCGATGACGAGCCGCCGATCTGCGGGACGGTGGACGAGGTCGTGTCGCGGCTGCGCGATTACGAGGCCGCCGGCGTCGAGCGCGCGATGCTCCAGCACCTCGTGCACGAGGACGTCGAGATGGTCGGTGTCCTCGGCGAGGTCGCAGCACAGCTCGCCGCGTAGACTCGGGGCGTGAGCGGGGTTCTCGTCGGTTTCGACGACTCGGCGGCGGCGGGCCGTGCGCTCGACCGCGGCATCGAGGAGGCGCGGGCACGGCACAGCCGTCTCGTCGTCCTCTCGGTGTTCGAGGTGCCGCTCGATCCCCAGGTCGACCGCTACTTCGGCACGCTCGACGACATCGCCGACTGGGAGGGGCAGCCGATCGCGCCTCCGCCGGAGCTGGTCGGGCTGCTCGCGCAGGCGCGCGAGCGGGTCGAGGGCGCCGGCCTCCGGGCGGACTTCATGTGGGCCGCAGGCGAGCCCGGCCGGGCCATCGTCGACGCGGCTCGCGACGCGCGCGCGGACGTCATCGTCCTCGGCGAACACCACCACGGCTTCCTCGCCGGGCTCCTCGGCACGGACGTCGCGGCCGAGGTCGAGCGCGAGCTCGGCAGCTCCGTGATCCTCGCCTGAGCCGGCTTCCCACGGCAGTCGTCAGGCGGGAAGCGTGAAGGACACGCTCGTGCCGCCGCCGATCCGCCGCTCGGCCCAGATGCGCCCGCCGTGCGCCTCGACGAGACCCCGCGCGATGGCGAGGCCGAGACCCGCGCCGGGCGTGGACCGCGCCTGGTCGCCGCGCCAGAAGCGCTCGAACATCCGCTCGACGCCCTCGTCGTCGATGCCCTCGCCGGTGTCCTCCACCCGGACGTGCACCTCGTCGTGCCCCGGCTTCACGACGACCGCCACGCAGCCGTCGGTCGGGGTGTGCCGGAGCGCGTTCGTGAGGAGGTTCAGGAGCACCCTCTCGATCTTGTCGGGGGCGAAGCGCGCGGTGGCGTCGGCGGGGCCGACGGTTTCCAGGCGAATGCCCCGAACCGCAGCCTCGGCGCCGAGACCGACGAGACAGCGCTCTACGACCGGGGTGATCGGCAGCTCGCGCAGCTCGAGCGCCAGCGCCCCGGCCTCGATCCGGCCGAGCTCGAAGAGATCGTCGACGAGCTGGGAGAGGACCCGTACCTGGTCTCGGAACGCGGGGAGGTAGTCCGCGGGCTCCGCAAGGCCGTCCTCCAGCGCTTCGAGCATAGCCTGCATGTTCGCGAGCGGCGTGCGGAGGTCGTGACTGGCCCAGGCGACGAGCTCCCGGCGGGCGTCGAAGATCCGTGCGAGGGCTTCGCCCATCTCGTTGAAGTCGCGCGCGAGCGACGCGACCTCGGCGGGGCCGTCCTCCGGAGCGCGGGCGGCGAGGTCGCCTCCGGCGAGCTCGGCCGCTGCCCTCGCGAGCCGCTCGATCGGCTTCTCGATCGACCCCGCGATCACGAGCGCGGCCACGAGGGCGACGGAGGCCGATGCGGCGCTGACGGCGAGGATCTTCACGTCGTCGCCCATCTCGAACATCACCCAGCCGGAGGCGAGCACGACGAGGAGAGGGAGGCAGACGGCGAGGACCGCGAGCCCGACGAGCCTCAGGCGGAGTGTCGGCAACGCGCGCAGCGCGAACGCGATCGCGAGGCCGACCGCGAGCGTCGCGAGCGCGACGACGAGGCCGGACTGGATCACGGCACGAGCCTGTAGCCGACACCCCAGACCGTCTGCAGGTGCCGCGGCCGCGCGGGGTCCGCCTCGACCTTCTTCCGTAGGCGCCTGACGTGGACGGTCACGGTTCCGGTCTCGAGCGCGGGCTCGTAGCCCCAGACGCTCGTCATGAGCTGGTCCCGCGAGAAGACCCGCCGCGGGTGGGAGGCGAGGAACCAGAGGAGATCGAACTCCCTCGCCGTCAGCGCGACCTCGCCGCCTGCCCTCCTCACCTCGCGTGCATCCCCGTCGAGCAGGACGTCGCCGAAGGAGAGGGCGCCACGCTGTTCGGGTTGCGTCGACGCTCGCCGGAGGAGCGCCCGGACCCGTGCCGCAAGCTCCCGCGGCGAGAACGGCTTCGTGACGTAGTCGTCCGCTCCGAGCTCGAGCCCGACGATCCGGTCGGCCTCCTCGCCACGCGCGGTCAGCAGGATGATCGGCAGGGACGAGCGCGAGCGGATCGAGCGGCTGAGCGCGAGCCCGTCCCTTCCGGGGAGCATCACGTCGAGCACCACGAGGTCGAGCGCCTCCCGCCGGAGCAGCTCGTCCGCGTGGTTTCCGTCCCCGGCCACGAGCGTGCGGTGGCCGTCGCGCTCCAGGTACCGGACGACCACGTCGCGCACGATCGGGTCGTCGTCCACGACGAGGATCGTCGCCATGTCGCTCATTGTGCGTCCGTGGGCCACTTCGCGTGATGCTCTCGAGCCCAGTCCTCCCGGACGGAGCCGCGCGTGATCCCGCGGAGGGCGTGGCGGGTCGTCGGATGGATCACGGCCAGGTAGAGATGACCCGCGACCAGCGCGACCGACGCATAGGTGAGGACGTCGTGGAGGACGATGCTGCCGTCGAGGCGGAAGCGGGTGTCGCGCTCGCCGAGCCAGAGCAAAGCTCCCGAGACGGCGAAGAGGAGCGCGAAGGCGGCGGTGAGGGCGGCGTTCAGCTTCTGCCCGGCGTTGAACCGTCCCTGCGGTGCGTCCCCGCCGAGCAGCCAGCGCCGGTCGTCGGAGTCGAAGACGTCCAGCTCCCGCGCGGTGACGCGGAGCCCTCGCCGGTCGCCGAGGACGAGGACCGCCGCGAGGGCGAGGATCCAAGCAACCGCCGTGAGGAGGTGGACGTCCTTCACGAGCGGCCGCCGGCCGACCTCCGTCGCGAGCGAGGGGAGATACAGGACGAGCCCGGATCCGAGGAGCACGAAGAACGCCGATGCATGCACCCAGTGCAGAGATCGCTCCGTGCGGGAGAAGCGCCGGACGTAGCGAGGCTCGCTCACGCGGCGTTCGACCGGCCGACCCACGCGTCCTGGTCGTAGCCGCGCTCCTCCCAGTACCCGACGACCGGCTCCCGGGTGACGACCACGCGCTCGACCCACTTGACGCTCTTGTACCCGTACATAGCCGGCACCACGAGCCGGAGGGGGCCACCGTGCGGCCGAGGCAGTGGCCGAGCGTCCATCTCCCAGGCGAGCATGACGTCGGGGAGCAGTGCCTGCTCGAGTGTGAGCGAGTCGACGTAGGGACGCTCCGCGGACACGAATGCGAGCGCGCCGGCCGACGGAAGCGGGCCCGCGCCGGCGAGGAGGTCCCGGACCCGCACGCCGGTCCAACGCACGTCGTCGACGCTCCATCCCGTCACGCAATGGAAGTCGCTGACGTGCTCGGCCACCGGGAGGGCGCGGAGGTCGGTCAGCGTGAGCGAGACCGGCTGCTGGACAAGCCCGTCGACGCGCAGCCGGTACGTCGCCGGGTCGATCCGGGGCATCGTGGACGCGACGGTGTAGATCCGCCAGCCGCTCGTCGGCTGTGGCAGCACCGCTCCGACGCCGCTCGGGACGAGCCGCGACGTCGCCTCCCACGCGGACCGGCCCCACAGAAGCGACGACAGGCCCACCGCCGTCACTCCGAGAAAGGCCGCCCGACCCAGACGCTGCTCGTCCCGCACCCCTCGATCATCGCGGTCGCCGCCGGCGCCGACGATGAACAGAGTCTGAACGTCCGGGTCGACACGATGAACTCTGGCCGCCTGTGCCTCCGGCCGCGGTATGCATTCGACAGGTTCGTCCAACGCCCTCGGGAGGGAACCATGGGAAGGCTCACGAAACTTGCGATCGCGTCGCTCGTCGCTCTCGCGCTCACCTCTGGCGCCGCGCTGTCGGCCAACGACCCGATGCACCCGAAGCTCGTCCGCACGATCATGGACAAGAGGCTCGGTGAGGTGCTCACGACCTCGAACCGGCAGGCGATCTACGTCTGGAGGAGCGAGCCCAAGGGAAAGATCCGCTGCACCGGATCGTGCGCCAAGGCCTGGCCACCCGTCGTCGTGAAGAAGGGCGTCATGGTCCCGATGCACTACGCGGGCATCAAGGGCGACTTCGGCACGATCCGCCGCCCCGACGGCTCACGGCAGCTCACCCTCGACCGTCGCGCGCTCTACACCTACGCCCACGAGAAGCCGCGGCAGGTGCTCTGCAACGACGTCGACAACTGGTTTGCCGTGAAGATCGCCCGGTCGCACTGATGGCGCACCGGCGTCCGGGGTCAGCGTGATCCGATGGCGGAGATGACGTACCCGCCCTCGAGCATCGCGGGCGCGCGGGCCGTCAGGCTGTCCCAGGTCGGGACGTCCCAGCCGAACGCGTCGGCAAGGCGGACGATCATGTTGAAGAGCGCGCAGACGGTCGAGGCGTCCCGTAGCGCCTGGTCGGAGACACCGGCCGAGCGCACGGCGGCGACATCCTCGGGA
>DASSBI010000011.1:0-3177 GCA_035698965.1 Gaiella sp.
ATGGCGTACTCCGTCCCCGACCTCGGCTATGCGTTCGACGCGCTCGAGCCGCACATCGATGCGCGCACCATGGAGATCCACCACGACAAGCACCATGCCGCGTACGTCACGAACCTGAACGCTGCGCTCGAGGGCACGGAGTGGATGGACCGGCCCATCGACTCGGTGCTCTCCAACCTCGAGATCCTCCCCGAGGACAAGCGAGCGGCCGTCCGCAACAACGGCGGCGGGCACGCGAACCACACCCTGTTCTGGGAGATCATGGGACCGGACGGCGGCGGCGAGCCGTCGGGCGACCTCGCCGCCGCGATCACGGACACGTTCGGCTCATTCGACGACCTGAAGGCCCAGGTCACGGACGCCGGGGTCAAGCGCTTCGGCTCGGGCTGGAGCTGGCTCGTGTGGGACGGGACGGGCCTCGCGGTGCTGTCGACGCCGAACCAGGACTCGCCGGTCATGGAGGGCTCCACGCCGATTCTCGGCGTCGACGTCTGGGAACACGCGTACTACCTGAACTACCAGAACCGCCGGCCCGACTACCTCGCGGCGTGGTGGAACGTCGTCGACTGGAATGCCGTCGGCGCGAAGTTCGAGGCGGCCCGTTCGAGCTGACGCCGGGCAGGCGGATCGGGGTGCGGCCGGCGGCTGTGCCCCAATCCGCCGAGGCGTCGCCGCCGTATCCCTTTGGATGGACGCGGCCGTTGCCTGCCGGACCGACTTGCCCTTCGCCCCCGGAAGGGCGAGCATCCTCGCGATGTCCCCCGACGCCCGCACCGACGTCGAGCTCCTCGGGCTCATCGCCGGTGGCGACCGCCCTGCCTTCGAGGAGCTCTACCGCCGTTACGCGCGCTCGGTACTCGGCATCGCGCTGCGGCGGATGGGCGACCGGGGCCGCGCCGAGGACGCGACGCAGGACACATTCGCGAGCATCTGGCGGTCGGCGTCCCGGTACGACCCCGCTCGCGGCCGGCCTGCGTCGTGGCTCTTCACGGTGGCGCGCAACGCGATCGTCGACGGGCTTCGCCGCAGGCCCGAACCGACGGTTGCCGACGCGCCCGACGTGGCTGCGGGCGATCCCGGGCCACTCGAGGCGGTGGAGGCCGAGTGGGTGTCGTGGCGCGTCCACCGGGCGATCGAGACGCTGCCCGAGCACGAGCGCTCGCTCGTCGAGCTGGCCTACTGGAGCGGCATGTCACAGAGCGAGATCGCCGAGTACCTCGGGCTGCCCCTCGGTACCGTCAAGACGCGAACGCGTGCGGCGCTGGGTCGTCTCGCAGGCGAGCTGGAGGATGAGCTGGGATGACGGAACTCGACGACCTGGTCGGCAACGATCTCGAGCCCGGCGAGCGCATGCGTCTCGAGCGCGTGCACGCGCTGCTCGGTCAGGCCGGCCCGCCGCCGGAGCTGCCGCCCGCCCTCCAGCGCGCCCCGGAACCACCGGCCGCGCGGGTGATCCCGTTCCCGCGCCGCTACCGCTACACCGCGCTCGCCGCAGCGGTGGTCGCCGCCTGCGCGCTCTTCGGGGTGGGCTACCTGGCAGGCGGGGCCGGCGGGAGCGAGCCCGTGCGCACGGTCGCCATGTCCGGCGCGAACCAGGCGACCGCCGATCTCGATCTGTTCGAGAAGGACGCCGCCGGCAACTGGCCGATGGAGCTCAGGGTCAGCGGGCTTCCCGAAGGCCGCTACGAGCTCTGGCTCACGCGCGAGGGAAAGCTCGCCGAGCCGTGTGGCTCCTTCGCGGTCGCCGCCGGTGAGACCACCGTGCCGCTCAACGCGCCGTACTCCCTCAAGACGTTCGACGGCTGGGTCGTGGTGCCGGCAAACGAGAAGACGCCCGTGCTGACGACCTAGAGGACGCGAGGGCGCACGCCCCGGCTCCCACCGCCCAAAAAGAAACACTGAGCCGGCAAACCCGAAGGCCCGCCGGCTCAGATGTCGAGAATCTAGGCCCGTCACGTCCCCCGCGCAAGCGGCAGGACGAGGGATTGTCGCAATTTGCGAGTTTTTCCTCAGTCGGCGAGCTCACGCGCAGCCTCGGTGAAGACCTCCGTGTGCCGGTCGACGTCCGCTTCGGTCGTCACCGGGGACATGAGGGCCATGTTGTGGAACGGCGTCAGCAGAACGCCGCGGTTCAGGGCGTGGAGATGCATGTAGCGCTCGAGCCCGAAGTTGCCGGCGGCGTGCGCCTCGGTGCCGTTCCGCGGCCGGTCGGGCCCGAAGAGGTACTCGGCGCGGCAGCCGAGCCGCGTCACGTGCCACGGCAGCCCCGTCTCGGCGATCGCCTCCTCGACCCCGGTCGTCCAGCGCTCGGCGAGCGGAATCATCCGCCCGAACGCCTCGTCGGTCAGCACCTCCTCGAGCGTGGCGCGCATCGCTGCGAGCGAGAGCGCGTTGGCCGCGAGCGTACCGCCGACCCCACCGACGTCGACGTCCTCGAGCTCGATCGAGGCGGCGATCCGGTCGGCCGGCTCGTCGGTGAACCCGTACGCCGCCGCGGGGATCCCCCCGGCGATCGGCTTGCCGATCGTGACGACGTCCGGCTCCAGGCCGTAGGCCTTCGTGAACCCGCCCGGGCCGCAGCAGATCGTGTGCGTCTCGTCGATCGCGAGCAGCGTGCCGGTGTCGCGGGTCAGGCCGCGGAGCGCGTCGTGGAACCCGGGATCGGGGTGCACGATCCCGACGTTCGTCAGCGCCGGCTCGGTGAGGACGAGCGCGACGTCCCCGGGCGCGAGCGCCGCCTCCAGCCCGTCGAGGTCGTTCCACTCGACGACCTTCGTCGTCTCGGAGGGCGGCACGGGCGGGCCGAGGTTCCCACGCCGCGGGACGACCCGTCCTGCCTCGAGGGTCGCGAACGCCTCGTCGACGCTGCCGTGGTAGCACCAGTTGAAGACGAGGACCTTGGGCCGGCCGGTGACGTGCCGCGCGAGGCGGATCGAGAATCGGTTCGCGTCGGTCGCGGTGAGAGCGAACTGCCAGCGCGTCATGCCGAAGCGCCGAGTCAGCTCCTCCGATACCGCGAGCGCGTCCTCCGTCGGCAGCATCGTCGTGATCCCGCGCGCCGCCTGCTCGGCGATTGCGCGCAGCGTCGCCTCCGGCGCGTGGCCGCTCATCGCACCCGTGTCGCCGAGGCAGAAGTCGACGTACTCGTGGCCGTCGACGTCGGTGAAGCGGCTCCCG
>DASSBI010000012.1:0-4513 GCA_035698965.1 Gaiella sp.
CGAGCGCGTCGTCCACGCGCTCGTCGAGGACGCCGACGCGATCGCGCTGACGATCTCGACCGAGTCGGGGAAGCCGCTGGCCGAGGCGTACGCGCACGACCTCGTCGTCTCCGCGGACGCGCTGCGCTGGCACGCCGAGAACCTCGTCCCGGCTCTCCGAGAGGAACGGCTTCGGTTCCCGCAGCTCGTGCTCCGCCAGAAGCGCGGGTCGATCCGCTACGAGCCGCTCGGCGTCGTCGGGATCGTCTCCCCGTGGAACTTTCCACTCGCGATCCCGCTTCGCCAGGTTGCGGCAGCGGTGGCAGCCGGGAACGCGGCGATCGTCAAGCCGTCCGAGCTGACGCCGCTCTCGGGCGCATGGGTCGAGGAGCTCTTCCGACGTGCCGACGCGCCGCCGGGCCTCGTGCGCGTCGTGCAGGGTGCGGGCGACGTCGGCGAGGCGCTCGTCCGGCACCGGGGCATCGCAGGCGTCGTGTTCACCGGGTCGGTCGAGGTCGGTCGCGCGGTGGCACAGGCAGCAGCCGAGCGCCTCTGCCCTGCAGTTCTCGAGCTCGGGGGAAAGGACGCGATGCTCGTGCTCGACGATGCCGACCTCGACCGTGCGGTCGAGGGCGCGCTCTGGGGCGTCTACACGAACTGCGGTCAGGCGTGCGCGGGGATCGAGCGGATCGCCGTCCCGCCGGGTCTCCACGACGCGTTCGTCGAGCGCCTCACCGCCCGCGCGCGCGAGCTGCGGATCGGACGCGGCGCCGATGCCGGCGTCGACCTCGGGCCGATGGTCAGCGAGGAGCAGCGCGCACGATTCGAGGGCATCGTGGCGGACGCGGTCGAGCACGGCGCACGCGTCGCCACGGGCGGCGGCAGACCGCGCACGGACCTCCCGGGCTGGTTCGCCGAGCCGACCCTCCTCCTCGGTGAGCCGCGCGATGCTCGACTGGTCGGCGAAGAGCTCTTCGGTCCTGCAGCCGTCGTTGTCGAACTAGACACCGAGGAGGCGATGGTGCGTTGGGCGAACGACTCGCCGTTCGGGCTCGGCGCCAGCGTCTGGACCCGTGACCAGGCCCGCGCGCGCGCGGTCGCGATTCGACTCGAGACCGGGTGCGTGTGGCACAACGACCACGCCTATTCGTTCGGCGCCTCGCAGACGCCCTGGGGCGGAAGGCGCGGCTCGGGCCTCGGCCGGACAGGCTCGCGTCACGGGTTGCATGCGCTGTCGCACGTGAAGCTCGTCGACGCCGACCGCGGCTGGCTGACCCCGGGCTGGTGGTACCCGTACGGCGATCGTGCCGTCGACGGGCTACGGGGGCTGCTCGGCGCGCTGTACGCGGACGGCGTCGAGTCGCGCGCCCGAGCGGTGGTCGAGCATCGTCGAGGCCTCGTCCATCTCGCACGGAAGACGCTCCGATGAGCGAGCTCTCGCACGTCGACGAGGCGACCGGCGAGGTGCGGATGGTCGACGTCGGCGCGAAGCCCGTGTCGCGCCGCCGCGCGGTCGCCCGCGGCCGGGTGGTCATGGACGCGTCGACGGCGGCGAGGCTCCGGTCGCTGCCGAAGGGCGACGCGCTCACGGTCGCGCGCATCGCGGGGATCCAGGCGGCGAAGCGGACGGGCGAGCTGATCCCGCTCTGCCACCCTCTGCCGCTGACGGTGGTCGAGGTCGACCTCACGGTCGACGGCGACGGCGTCGCGATCGTGGCGGCGGCCGAGACCACGGCGCAGACAGGTGTCGAGATGGAGGCGCTCACCGCGGTCGCCGTCGCGGCGCTGACCGTCTACGACATGGCGAAGGCCGTCGACAAGGCGATGCGGATCGAGGGCGTAGAGCTCGTCTCGAAGACGAAGGAGCCGGTTTGAGTGCGCTCGCGGCGCCACTGCCCGTCCGGCTCGCGCGGCTCGTGCGGCTCGAGCACACGGTGTTCGCGCTCCCATTCGCGTACGTCGGCGCGCTGCTCTCGGTCGACGGCTGGCCGGGGATCGGGCCTATTGCCTGGGTCACGGTCGCGATGGTCGGCGCCCGCACGCTCGCGATGGGGCTGAACCGTCTCGTCGACGCGGAGATCGACGCGAGGAACCCGCGCACCGCCACGCGGGAGCTTCCTGCCGGTGCGCTCACGCGCGTACAGGTCGGGGCGCTCTGCGTGCTTGCGCTGCTCGTCTACCTCGTCGCGGTGCTCCAGCTCGAGCCGATCGTGCGCTGGCTGTGGCCGATTCCGGTCGTGCTCTTCGTCGTCTACCCGTACCTGAAGCGCGTCACGTGGCTCTGCCACCTCTGGCTCGGCGCCTGCCTCGGCCTGGCGCCGGTCGGCGCCTGGGTGGCGATCACGGGTGAGCTTCCGTGGGAAGCGTGGGCGCTCGGGGGCGCGGTGTGCCTCTGGGTCGCCGGCTTCGACCTGTTCTACGCGCTCTTCGACCTCGACCACGACCGCGCCTCGGGCCTCCACTCGTGGGCCACGCGATTCGGCGTGCACGGGACGTTCCGCGGCGCCCGCGCGATGCACGCCTGCTCGGTCGCGCTGCTCGCCGCGGCGGGCGCCGGCCTCGACGTCCGGGTCTGGTACTGGCTCGGCGTCGCCGTCGTGGCGGCGCTCCTCCTCTACGAGCACCTGATCGTGCGGCCCGACGATCTGCGCCGGCTGGACGCCGCGTTCTTCACGGTCAACGGCGTCCTCTCCATTGCGTTCTTCGTCTTCGTCGCGCTCGACACGTTGCTCTGAAGCCTGCGCGTGGCGTCATCCGTGCGCCACGGTGCGCGCGCTGTCGGGGAGGACGCGCCCGTGACCAGCTGGACACGGTCGTCGCGCCCGTCACACTTCCGGCACGATCCCGGCACACATGCGTCACAGATCTGCCGATAGCGTGGCATCAGGGCACCTGAGGTGCCCCTGGGGGCAGTTGGGGCCGTTGAGTGACGGGCCTGCGGCGGCGACCGGAGGGTGGGCGGACGGTGACTGAGGCCGTCGTCCGCGCGGTGGGGCTCGAGAAGCGTTACGGGCTGCGCACCGTGCTCCGCGACCTCTCCTTCGAGCTCGAGTCCGCCGGGGCCCTCGTCGTGACGGGGCCGAACGGAGCCGGGAAGTCGACGCTGCTTCGGCTGATCGGCGGGCTCGCCGCTCCGTCGCGTGGCTCGCTCGAGGTCCGCACCGAACGGAGGAAGGTCGGCTTCCTCGGGCACGAGCCGCTCGTCTACCGCGAGCTGACGGCGCTCGAGAACCTCGACCTCTACGGACGCCTCTACCGCGTCCCGGAGCGGCGCGAGCGGATCGGCATGTTGCTCGAGCGCTTCGGCCTCTGGGAGGCGCGGCATCAGCGCATCTCCTCGTACTCGCGGGGCATGACGCAGCGGCTCGCGCTCTGCCGGGCGTTGCTCCACGAGCCCGACCTCGTCGTCCTCGACGAGCCGCACTCGTCGCTCGACGACGAGGGGCTCGCGCTGCTCGACGCGGAGCTCGGCACCCTGGCGGCCGCTGGCAAGACGCTCGTCGTTGCAACCCATGATCCGGCGCGCGTCGCGTCGCTCGCGACCTCCCGCATCGACCTGGAGCGCGCATGACCGCCTACCTCGGCGACGTCGCCGCGCTCGCCCGAAAGGATCTCCGGCTCGAGCTCCGCGCGCGGGACACGCTGCCGGCGATGGCGCTCTTCGTCGTCGCGACGCTCGTCGTGTTCCACTTCGCGTTGCCGAGCGGAGCGAGCGAGGATGCCGCGTACGGCTTGCTCTGGGTCGCGCTCGTCTTCACGGCGTTGCTCGGCCTCGGCCGCGCGTGGACGCCCGAGAGCGAGGCGGGCGCGCTCGACGGGCTCGTGCTCGCGACATCCGATCGCAGCGCCATCTGGCTCGGCAAGGCGCTCGCGACGCTCGCGTTTCTTCTGGCGGCCGAGGTCGTGGCGCTGCCGGCGTTCGCCCTCTTCTTCGCGCCGCTCGACGGGCCGGCGCTCCTCGGAGTCCTGCTCGCGTCGATCGGTATCTGCGCGGTCGGCTCGCTCGTCTCGGCGATGGCAGCCGCAGCGCGAGGCCGCGAGGTGTTGCTCCCGCTCCTGTTCCTCCCGCTCGCGATTCCGCTCGTCGTCGGCGGTGTCGGCTCGAGCATCTCACCGGAGCCCGGCGCGTATCTCGCCTTCCTCGGCCTCTACGACGCGGTGTTCGCGATACTTTCGTGGGCGGCGTTCGAGTACGTCGTCACCGAATGAGCATCACGAGACCCTCTCTCTCAGCCCTGGCGGCGCTCGCGGTTGCACTCGCCGCAGCGTCGGTCCTGACGATCTTCTTCATCGCTCCCGAGGACGCCGACCAGGGCCTGTCGCAGAAGATCTTCTACGTCCACGTGCCGATCGCGCTCACGGCCTACGCGTGCTTCGGGCTCGGCGCGTGGAAGGCGCTCCGGCTGCTGCTCACCCGGGGGGAGCGGTACGACCTGGAGAGCTACACGGGAATCCATCAGGGCACGATCTTCGGCGCGCTCACTCTCGTGACCGGCTCGATCTGGGCGAAGGCGTCCTGGGGCGTGTGGTGGAC
>DASSBI010000013.1:0-3731 GCA_035698965.1 Gaiella sp.
TGCGGACGCTCGACCGCACCAGCTCCCGCCGACGAGGGACCACAGACCCGCGCGCTCGTGTCGGGGCAGCGAGAGGTCGGCGCCGCCACCCGAGTCATCGCGAGCCGACTCGCTTCTCTCGCCCGAAGAGGTCGCCTGCCGCTGCGGTCTGAGCCGCAAGGCCGTCTACCGGGCTGTCGCGCGCGGCGAGCTCCGCGCCGCTCGGATCCTCTCGCGTCTGCGGATCGACCCACGCGACGTCGAAGCCTGGATCCGCACGAACCTCGTCGACGCGGATCGCCCGCCGGCTGCACCGACTCGATCGCGATTGCCGGCCACGACCGGGCTTCGTAGGCTGCTCGCGGAGCCATGAGCGTCGAGCGTGTCCCTCGCAAGCGCGGCACCGGCTGGCGGGTGCGCTGGCGAGACGGCGCACGAAACCGCGCCCGCACCTTCGATCGCAAGGCCGACGCGGTCGCCTTCGAGGCCGAGGTCCGCCGTCGACGCCGCGCGGGTGACCTGCGACCGCTCGAGGCAGGCCGCGAGACCCTCCAGCAGTTCGCCGAGGAGTGGTGGCGGCTCCATGCGCTCCCGAACCTCGCCCGCTCCACGCTCGCCTCCTACGCCTCGCTTTGGGACGCACACGTCGTGCCCCGCCTCGGAGGGATGCCGCTCAGAGAGCTCGACCCGCTGACCCTGACCGCGTTCCGTGCAGAGCTGACCGCCACCGGTGTCGGGGCCGCGGCCACGCGCCGGGTGATGGTGATCCTGCAAGGCGTCCTCGAGCGGGCCGTCGAATGGCAGCGGATCCCTGCCAACCCCGCGCGCGCGGTCCGCAAGCCCCCGCAGCGACGCGAACGCGCAGTGCGACCGATGCCGCCGCTCGAGGTGGAACGAATCCGAGAGCATCTGCTCGACGGCGGCCGCGTTCGTGACGCGACTCTCGTATCCGTCCTCGCCTACGCCGGGCTCAGACCCGGCGAAGCCCTCGCCCTCACCTGGGGTCACATCCGCGAGCGCACGATCTTCGTCGAGCGCGCAGTCGCCCTCGGCGAGCTCAAGACGACGAAGACCGCTCGCACCCGCACCGTCCGGCTGCTCGCGCCACTCGGCGCCGATCTGCGCGAGTGGCGGATCGGCCAGGGGAGACCCGCCGACGAGGCACTCGTCTTTCCCGGCCGCCGCGGTGGCGTCTGGGCCGACGACGCATGGCGTTACTGGCGGCGACGCATCTTCACGCCGGCGGCCAACGCCGCGGGGCTCCGCTCGCCCCCGCGACCGTACGACCTACGCCACTCGTTCGTCTCGCTCCTCCTCGCCGAGGGAGCGAACGTCGTCGAGATCGCCCGCCAGGCGGGCCACTCCCCGACCGTGACGCTGTCTACCTACGCGCACCTCTTCGACGAAGCCGCCGGAGCCGACCACGCCTCAGCCGAGGATCAGATCAGGCGCGCGCGGAAGCGTGTCCGCGACGAGCGACGTACCCAATCCGTACCCGAAAAGCCGACCGCGCTCAAACTCTGGGAGGACGAAGAGCCTGCAAATCCCGGAAAGCCGACGCCCGGACTCGAACCGGGGACCCCTTCATTACGAGTGAAGTGCTCTACCAGCTGAGCTACGTCGGCGGGGACGGCCAAGTGTAGCGCCGCCTCGGACGCGCCTAGCCGCGTCCAGAGCGCGGACGGAAGCCCGCTCTGGGGTGCACGCGCGGCGCCGCCGCGATGCGACGGCGCACGCGTGCGTGAGCGAGAGCTACGGCAGGTTGCCTTGCCGGTTCCCGCAGAGCGCGGAGTTGTTGAGCCCGGTCTGGTAACCGTCGGCGCCGCCGGCGAGGTTGTTGTCCTTGCCGAAGTAGCCGAACGCACCGTGGCCGGAGCAGACGGTGTGGCTCTGCGATACGTCGAAGCCGTGCTGGGTGCCGTATTCGCTTCCCTCGCCCGAGTTGCCGGCGAGACCAACAGCCGGAACCGCGAGCACGCAGGCGGACACCGCCGCGATGACGACCTTCTTCACAGGTTCTCCTTTCCGCAGCGCACGGAAGTCGTGCGTCGCAACTCTTGTCGTCAGCAGCGCGGGCGACGCGGATCCCCAGGTCGAGGGAGCCGGCTAGACGAAGGCGCGGCGCACACGGACGAACAGAGCCTCGAGAAGGAGCGAGGCGTTGAGGTTGAGTTCCTCCGCCTCCCGCCATGCTTGCCGGACGGCGGCCGCGGCATCCTCGGCGCCTGCCTCGCGTCCCGGGGCGTCCTCCCGCAGCTCGTCGAGCCGGTCGGCGTGGAAGACCGGAGCGTCGGTGCCCGCGGAGACGACGACGAGGTCGCGGTACCACGCGGCGAGATCCTCGAGCGAGGCGAGGAGCTCCTCCTTCTCGGCCCCGAACTCGACGCGCTTGACGCGCTGCTCCGCCTCGCGTGGAGGAAGATCGAGCCCTTCCACCAACTCGAGCTCGCGTGTGCGCGCGCCGACCCCCCGCGCCTCGGCCGACGCCGTGACGACAGCTGCCGCCGCGACGGAGTCGAACTCCGGCGCGAGGTAGGCATCACGCGCGACGCGCAGCAGCTCCGCCCGACGCTCGCGAGCGGCCGGGTCGAGCAGCCGTGCGGCGCGATCGAGCCTGCCGCCCGCCACCCGCGCGACGAGCGCCACCTCGGCGCCGTCGAGGTCGGGCGCGCGCTCGGCCACCCAGGCCTCGACCGCCGCCCGCGACAGACGGCGAAACGGTACGAGCTGGCACCGCGAGCGAATCGTCTCGGGAAGTGGCCCCAGCTCGTCCGCGACGAGCACGAGCGTCGCGTAGCCCGGGGGCTCCTCGAGATCCTTGAGCAGCGCCGCTGCCGCCTCGTCGTTCAACAGGTGCGCGTCGAGCACCAGATAGACGCGACGATCGGCCTCGAACGGGCGCATGTGGAGGTCGTGATGGAGCGCGCGGATCTCGTCGATCCGGATCATCTCGCCGAGCGCCGCGATCACCCTGAGGTCGGGATGCGTGCCGGAGTCGACGCGCCTCGGGTCACCCAGCAGGGCGCCTGCGAATGCTCGCGCTGCCGTCCGCTTGCCGACGCCGCGCGGGCCGTGGAAGAGAAACGCGTGGGCCTGGCCCTCCGCGAGCGACGCCTCGAGCAGGCGCTTCGCCTCGATCTGCTCGGGGACGTCAGCGAAGGTGGTCACGGACCTCCTCCGCGAGCTCGTCGACCGGCAGCCGCCCGTCGACAACGACATATCGCTCCGGAAACCGTGCGGCGAGCTCGCGGTACGCGTCCGCCACGACGGGCCAGAACGCCGCGTCGGCCCGCTCGATCCGGTCGCGCTTGCCGCCGACGCGCGACAGCGCGGTCTCGACGTCCAGCTCGACGAGCACTGTCAGGTCGGGGAGCAGCCCCTCCACGACGCGGAGGTTCAGCTCCAGCACGAAGTCGACGCCCAGCCCGCGTCCGGCACCCTGGTAGGCGACCGACGTGTCGAGATAGCGGTCGCAGACGACAGTCGCGCCACGCGCGAGCGCCGGACGGATCACGTCGACGACGTGCTGGGCGCGCGACGCTGCGTACAGCGCGACCTCCGCCCAGGGAGCGACGTGATCGCCGTGCAGCACCAGGTCGCGCACCTGCTCGCCGAGCGGCGTCCCACCCGGCTCGCGCGTGAGCACGACGTCGACGCCGTCCGCGGCGAGCGCCTCCGCGAGGAGCCGCGCCTGGGTCGTCTTGCCGCACCCGTCGAGACCCTCGAAGGAGACGAACATGCGCGCGTAGGAT
>DASSBI010000014.1:0-3650 GCA_035698965.1 Gaiella sp.
GAACGACTGGCGGTCGAGGAGGTCGGTGAGCATGTCGAGCTCCGGGACGACGTCCGGCTCCCGCAGGTTGAGCGCGCGCGAGATCGGCGGGCGCGCCTTGTCGACGAGCGCCGCGAGACCGTCGACGTCCTCCTCGCTGAAGCGTCGCGAGCCGTCCCGCGTCAGGACCCCGAGCAGGCTCTGGGCCTCGTTCTCGGGCAGGAGCGGCATCACGAGGCCCGCCCTGACGGGCTTCTCGCCCTCGGGTGCGGCGAGGTCGCCTGCGAAGCCGACCTCGATCGCACGGGCGCCACGGTAGTCCGGAAAGCCCATCCGCGCGATGTGGTTGGTCTCCGACTCCGAGAGGCCGACGGTGGCGACGATCGGCGACCCCTTGCCGCCGGTCACCAGGGCGATCGCGCCGTCCGCCGAGGTTCGCTCGCGCGCCAGCTCGAGCGCACGCACCATCGGCTCGGGGTCTTCCTCGAGCTCGAGTGTCGCGACCGGTCGCGAGCTCTGGAGCGTGGCGAGGGCGTCGTTGAGCACCTGGGCGAAGCCGGCCAGGCGGTCGTCGTAGCGTCGCAGCATCGATTCCGTCACGTTCGCCTGGCGGCTGAGCAGCCTTCGGATGGCGAGGACGAAGAGCGCGATGGAGAGGCCCGCGAGGACGAGCGCCGCGACCGCGAGCCACGTGGTCATCCCGCACCGCCCCCTCTCGTGCCGGGCACGCGTCCCTCCATCGGGCTAACCCTACAGAGGGGGGTGGCTGTTGCCGCCACGCCGGACGGCGCCGTCGGGACCCGGCACTATCCTCGCCTCGATGGGGACGATCCGCGCGCATCTCGTGCCGCTCGACGTGTCGAAGGAGGGTGCCGAACCGGCGCTCCTCGAGGGGTCGCCGGGCACGCCGGTGCCGCTGCCGGCGCTCGAGCTGCCACGGTCTCGACGACCCGGCTGGCCGACGCTCGCCGCGCTGGCAGCCGGCTGCGGCGTCGCGGCGATCCTGCTCGGCGCCGGGGCCCTTTTCGCGGACGTCCGCTCCGACAACCCGGCCTCGTCGCCGAACAGCCCCTCGCTCGAACAGGCTGTCGCAATTCTCGCGGGGCCTTCGACGGAGCGCTTGCCGCTGCGCGGCTCGATGGGGCGGATCACGCTCGTCGTGGGCGCCGGCGAGCGAGGCGTGCTCGCCGTCGACGGCCTCGGTCGCGCGCCCGCCGGCAGGATCTACACGGTCTGGCTCGTCCCGCCGGGCTCGGCCGCGCCGGTGCGGGTCGCGACGTTCTCCGGGGACGAGCCCGCGGTGCCGCTCGCGCGCCGGGTGGATCGGGGCGCGCGCGTCGGCGTCACGCTGGAGGCCGAGCCAGCGCCTGACCGGCCGTCGCGAACCCTGCGGCTCGTCGCTGTCCGGAACTAATCCGTCGCGACGCTCACGCGGTCCTTGCCGAGTTCCTTGGCGGTGTAGAGCGCCGAATCGGCCCGCTCGAAGAGCCCCGCCGCAGTCTCGCCGTGGCGCAGCTCGGCGATCCCCGCCGAGATCCGCACCCGACCGCCGCCGGGAACTGACATGGACTCGACACCGTCGTGCATCCGCTGGAAGAGCTGCGCGGCGTCGTTGGCGGTGGACTCCGGCATGATCACGGCGAACTCGTCCCCGCCCACGCGGCAGCCGACGTCGACCGAGCGGATCGAGTTCCGCAGCCGTTCCGCCACCTGCGCGAGCACGGCGTCTCCGGCGAGGTGCCCGATCCGGTCGTTGACCGCCTTGAAGTCGTCCAGGTCGAGGATCAGGAGCGCGAGGCGACGGTCGTAGCGCTGCGCCCGAAGCGCCTCGCGCCGCAGCGTCTCGTGGAAGTAGCGCTGGTTGAAGAACCCGGTCAGCGCGTCTGTCTCGGCCATCTGGCGCGCCTCGCGGTAGCGGCGCGCGTTCTCGATCGCGGGAATGCAGGTGGCGGCGATCTGCTCGATCGTGTTGACACGCTCGGGCGGCGGCTCGTAGCCGGGCGTCCGCCAGAACAGGGCGAGCGTGCCGAGCGCGCTTCCGTCGCGGCTGACGAGCGGGACGAAGAGCCCGCCGCGGATCAGGTGCGTGTCGGCCGCATCGGCCGCCCCGTAGCGGTAGCTGACCGTGATCGGGCCAGGCGGCAGCGCGCCGCCGGCCCCGGACGAGGGTGGGTGCGCCGCCTCCTCCGCCGTGAGGCCACGCGTCGCAACGGTCGCCGGCCCGCCGGCCTCTTCCAGCGCGACCATCGCGGCGTCGAAGCCGGACACCTCGAGCGCCGCGTCGAGCACCCGGTCGAGGAGCTCGTCGAACTCGATCGAGCTGCCGAGGTCGCTCAGGAAGCGATTGCGCTTGCTCTCCCGCTCGGCGCGCTCGAGGGCCTGCGAGAGGTCGCGGCCCAGATCGTCCATGCGCGTGCGCATCTCGTCGACCGCTGCGACGAGCCGGTCGTCGCGCGGCGATGCCGGCTTCCGCCGCCCAAGCACGACGACGAGGCCGACGAAGCCCAGAAGGGCCACCGCAGCGATGATCAGGATGATGATCGTTCCGCTCGAGATTTTGCCGCTCCCCACCCTTCCCCGAACCGCAATCTAATCGGGCGGAGACCGTTCGGGAACCCCGCGCGGCTCCGGAGCCTCATGTCCTCGAGACGTGCATGGCCCTCGCGCGCGGTCTCCCGGTTTCGGCTACCATTGCCGATCCCGGGCGGCGGCACGTTCGTGCCTGCCGGCCCTTTCTGTGCGAGAGAAGAACCGCCGACCGACTTCGAGGAGCAGCGTGCCCACCGTCAATCAGCTCGTTCGCAAGGGG
Organism: Gaiella sp.; assembly: GCA_035698965.1. Classification (GTDB taxonomy): domain Bacteria; phylum Actinomycetota; class Thermoleophilia; order Gaiellales; family Gaiellaceae; genus Gaiella. Next base: position 2,789 of record DASSBI010000014.1, read on the forward strand.
CGCAAGTCGCCCAAGGCGAAAGTCAAGACCCCCGCGCTTCGCGGCGCGCCGCAGAAGCGGGGCGTGTGCACGCGCGTCTACACGACGACGCCGAAGAAGCCGAACTCCGCGTTGCGCAAGGTCGCGCGCGTGAAGCTGACGAACCAGATGGAGGTCGGCGCGTACATCCCGGGCGAGGGGCACAACCTGCAGGAGCATTCGGTCGTCCTGATCCGCGGCGGCCGCGTCAAGGACCTGCCGGGGTTCCGCTACAAGGTGATCCGCGGCGGGCTCGACACCTCGGGTGTCGCCGATCGCCGCCAGGGGCGCTCGAAGTACGGCGCGAAGAAGGGCGGCTCGTAGCCACATGCCCCGCCGCGCAGAGATCCAGCCGCGCACCGTCGCACCCGATCCCGTCTACGGGTCGGTGCTCGTCACGCAGCTCGTCAACCGGCTGATGTCCGACGGCAAGAAGTCGATCGCCGAGCGGGTCGTCTACGACGCGCTGACGCAGGTCGCCGACAAGACCGGCAAGCCGGCGCTCGAGGCGCTCGACGCCGCCGTCAAGTCCGTCACCCCGGTGCTCGAGGTCCGCTCGCGCCGCGTGGGCGGCGCCAACTACCAGGTTCCCGTCGAGGTGCCGCCGCGCCGCGGCCGCACGCTCGCGATCCGCTACCTCGTCACGTATGCGCGCGAGCGCCGCGAGAAGGGGATGGAGGCGAAGCTCGCGGGCGAGCTCGCGGACGCGATCGACCAGCAGGGCGGCGCGTTCAAGCGCAAGGACGACATGTACCGGATGGCGCAGGCGAACAAGGCCTTCGCGCACTACCGCTGGTGACCTGATGAGCACGACGACAGCCACACAGGTCGCGCTCGACCGCGT
>DASSBI010000015.1:0-4544 GCA_035698965.1 Gaiella sp.
AGACCATCGCGATGTCGCGCTTCTTCGCGGGGAGGTCGTTGACGATCTCCTCGCCGATCCGGATCTCGCCCTCGGTCACCTCCTCGAGGCCGGCGATCATCCGCAGCGCGGTCGTCTTGCCGCAGCCGGACGGGCCGACGAGGACCATCAGCTCGCCGTCCGTGATGTCGAGGTCGAGCGAGCGGACGGCCTTCGTGCCGTCGTCGTAGACCTTCGTGAGGTTGTCGAGGGTGATGCCGGCCATCGTCAGACGATCCTGCCCGCGATTGTGGTCCGAAAGCTGCGTCTCCGCACGGGAGTGTCGTCACCGCCCTCGGAGGAGGGGCCTGCTGGGGAGACGAGATCGGTGTCGAAGACGATCCTGCCCACGGGCGTGTCGAGCGTCCCGTTGCTGCGCCTCACGAGCAGTTCGGCGCCGTCGCTGCGATCCCCTATGCGGGCTGTGAGACGATGAGAGCGGGTATGCGTGGCGGCCGAGCGAACGTCGCCTCAGCTCGGTGGGGCTTGCTGATGGCCGGGTCGCGATCGTGTTGTCTCGTTGCCGACGATCATCCTGCTCTCATCTTCTCGCCCTACATCGTCAAGGCAGTCAGCCAGCGGTCGGGGCGCCCTGCGGCACGACGCCGAGCCGCTCGAGCTCGTTCAGCACGAAGGCAACCGACTCCTCGGGCCGCAGCGCGAGGGTGTCCGCGACGATCTCCGCGTCGTCCGGCTCCTCGTACGGGTCGTCGACACCGGTGAACTGCGTGATCTCGCCGGCGAACGCCTTCGCATAGAGGCCCTTCACGTCCCGCCGCGCGCACTCCTCGACGGGCGCCTTCACCCACACCTCGACGAACGGCCCCTGCTCCTCCACGAGCGCGCGCACGCGCTTGCGGGTCCCGTCGTACGGCGAGATCGCAGCGACGACCACCGCCGCGCCGTGCCGCGTGAGCCGGGACGCAACCCAGCCGATGCGCTCGATGTTCGTGTCGCGATCCTCGTGCGAGAAGCCGAGGCCCTTCGAGAGGTGCGTCCGGACGACGTCGCCGTCGAGCACCTCGACGTGCAGGCCGCGCCGCTCGAGCTCGGCCGCGACGGCGTGGCCGATCGTCGTCTTGCCGGCCCCCGAGAGGCCGGTCAGCCAGACCGTGAACCCCGTCTGCCCGGTCGATGCCACGGCGGAGTGGTACCAGAGCTGCCCCAAACCCGGCCGGAGATCTCACTGCCGGCGCCGTCCATTCGCCGCGACCCGGGCGAAGACGCCCAAGTGACACGTGTCACTTGGGCGTGTTGCTCGCCGCCGCCGTGGAATGGAGGAAGGGGACCTGGCTCTCGTCCGGCCTGCGCGCGTTGGCGGCCTCCGATTGCTCCCAGCCGGCGCAGAGCATCTCGACGAGCGAGGGAGGCGTGATCAGGGTCGCGGTCCCCGTCGGGCGGGGCTCGGGTCTCCCGTAGCCGGCGAACGACCACGACCGGAGCGCGTCGCCCCGGACGAGCTTCGGCGCCCCGTCGTGGAGCACGAAGGCCCCGTCGGGCAGCGCGTCGAACGCGACGGCGTGGAGGCGGCGCTCGCGCGTGGCAGGGTCGATCCGCTCGTCGTGCAGCCGGGCGTCGATCACGTCCGCGCCGCCCTCGTCATGAAGCGCGCGCCAGATGGCCGAGAACCTGTCGTAGTCCGCACGCCGGCACTCGGCACAGGGCCGGTGCCCCGCCGCGAACGCCGTCGCCTCGTCCAGGAAGAAGAGCTCCGTGAACCGGCCGGGCCGCTGGAGCGGCGAGCGACGCCGCCCGCGGAACTCGAGGCGGCACGCGATCCAGCGTCTCACCGGGTGCACGCGCCGGATGCGGCCTTCAGCATCATGGAGACAGCCGCGGTTCCCGTAGACGAGCCCACGCGCAGGATCGGCGACGAGCTCACCGAGGGGCGTGACGCGGTTCTGCATCGGCATCGGTGCTCACCCTAGAGACGCAATCTGTAACCCGGCCGTAACACCGGGGCGCATAGCGTCGGGCCTCGTGGACTGGACGCTCTTCCACGCCGTGAACTCCGCGGTCGCAACGCGCGACTGGCTCGAGGACCCGACAACCGCGCTCGCGAGCATGATCGTCCCGCTCTACGCGCTCGCGACGGTCGGACTCTGGTTCCTCGCGCGCCCGTATGGGCCGGTGCGCTGGAAGCTCGCTTCGGCGTCGGCGCTCGTTGCGGCGGCCGTCGCTCTGCTCGCGAACCAGGCGATCTCGCACCTCTGGGAACGGCCGCGGCCGTTCACCGCCCACGCGTCGCTGACGCACGTCCTCGGGGCGCGGACGACCGACCCGTCGTTCCCGAGCGACCATACGGCGGCAGCGTTCGCGATCGCCTTCGCGGTCTTCGCGTTCTCGCGCCGGGCCGGTGTCGTCTTCCTGACGGTTGCGACCCTCATCGGGCTCTCGCGCATCGCGCTCGGGATGCACTATCCGAGCGACGTCCTCGCCGGGCTGCTCGTCGGGCTTGCGTCCGCCGCGCTCGTGACGCGGGCGGGGCGTCCGTGGATCAGCCAACTCGTTGCGCTCGTCAGCCGGGTTTCCGACCCACTGCTCCGCCCCGTCTGGGGCGGAGCGCGCCGGATCGCCTCGTCGCTGCGCGTTTTCCCGTAGCCCGGGACCGGGTTCGTGCGGATGCGGCGGGGACGTGCCGGCGCGAGGCTCGGGATGACCGCTCGTACGGTCACCCGCGAGGAAAGGAGCTTCGATGGCTGTCATCGACACCACCGAGCACGCACCCGCCGTCACCGCGAAGAGCCCGTCCGCGCCGCCCGGCCACTACCGCGCGGCCGTCGTGCACGAGTTCTCGTCGCGCCTCACGATCGACGAGATCCCCCGCCCCATCCTCGAGCCGGGACAGATCCTGGTCGAGATCGAGGCGACCGGTCTCTGCCACACCGACATCCACGCGGCCCACGGTGACTGGCCCGTCAAGCCGTCGCCGCCGTTCGTTCCCGGCCACGAGGGCATCGGGATCGTCCGCGAGCTCGGGCCGGGCGTGACCGAGGTGGCGCTCGGTGACCGCGTCGCGATGCCGTGGCTCGGCTATGCGTGTGGCACGTGCGACTACTGCGTCTCCGGCTGGGAGACGCTCTGCCTCGAGCAGAAGAACATGGGCTACTCGATCGACGGCGGCTTCGGCGAGTACGCCGTCGCCTACGGGCGGTACGTCGTTCGGGTGCCGGACGGCATCGACCCGTTCGACGCGGCCCCGCTCACCTGCGCCGGCGTCACGACGTACAAGGCGATCAAGGTCGCGGGCACCCGCTCGTCCGACCTCGTCGCGGTGTTCGGCGTCGGCGGGCTCGGCCACATGGCTATCCAGTACGCGCGCATCGCGGGCGGACGGGTCGTCGCGGTCGACCTGACCGACGAGAAGCTCGAGCTCGCACGCGAGCTCGGCGCCTCGTTCACGGTGAACGCGGCGAAGGAGGATCCCGCAGCCGCCATCCAGCGGCTCGGCGGAGCCGACCAGGCGATCGCGCTGGCGGTCTCCCCACGCTCGTTCGAGCAGGCATTCGGATCGCTGCGACGGGGCGGCACGCTCGTCTTCGTGGCGCTGCCCGCCGACAACGAGATGAAGCTGCCGATCTTCGAGACCGTGCTCAACGGGATCACCGTGGTCGGCTCGATCGTGGGGACGCGCACCGACCTGCGGGAGGTGTTCGAGCTCCACGCGGCCGGCCAGACGACGGTCACGCGCGAGATCAGGACCCTCGCCGAGGTCAACGAGGCGATCGCGGACGTCGAGGCGGGACGCGTCGCCGCGCGCATCGTGCTCGTCCCGTAGCGCCGCGTTCGGACAGGCGGGAGGGCGGCCGCGCCGCCCGCCCGCCTGAACGAGCGGGCGCTCTCAGTCGTCGCAGGGGTCGAGAGCTTCGAGCGACCCGGCCGCCACCGACGAGCGGATCGTGGCGATCGGCGCGGCGATCGCAAAGCCGGTTCCGGGATCGGTCGCGAACGCCACGGCGACGATCCGGCCTCTGGCGTCGACGACCGGCCCGCCCGCCTCGTCGCGGCCGAGGTCGGATGTCAGCCGCAGCACACGCCCGCGGACGCCGAAACGCTTGCCGGCGACCGAGTCCACGACCACGCCCGGGAAGAGGCGCGGCGTGCGGGAGAGCGGATAGCCGACGACCGCCACCGAGGCCCCGGAGGCTATGCGGATCACCGCAGCTCCCGTCCGCGGGAGCCTGCCCGCGACGCGGGCGACGACGAGCTCCCCGAGGCGGTAGACGCGCGCTGCAGCGACCGTCTTGGCCGCGCTCTTGCGGGAGGCGATTCGGACGGCGCTCGCGCCGGGAACGACCTCCCGATCGGCGAGGAGAAGGCGCTTGTCGAGGGCGAAGCCCGAGCCCGCACGGACCCTGTCGCACCCGGCGTTGCGAATGCGCAGCGCGACGCTCCGCGTCCGGCGCTTGGCCCGCGCGAGGGACATCGTCGCGACCGCTGCCGTCCTGGCCTCGACCGCGGGGTCTGCCTCCACGAGCGCCGGTGCCCTGAGGTCGACCGCGCTTCCGGGCGCTTCGTTCACGACG
>DASSBI010000016.1:0-12779 GCA_035698965.1 Gaiella sp.
CGGCGGGCCGTTGCCCGAGCTCCTGTCTCCCGGCGGGGCCGGGGTGGCGGGCTGGGTCGCCGTCGCGTCCATGGACGTGCTCGGGCTCGAGCCGGACCCCGAGCCGCCGGTCGCGGCTCCGGCGATCCCGTAGCTCCCGGCCGCGAGGCCGACCGCGATCGAGCCGACCATCAGCGTCCGGGGCAGACGCGTGGTGCGGGTCGTGGTGGACATGGTGTGCTCCTTTCCTCGACGTGCGCCCTCGGATCGGGGCGTACCTCGACTGTCGCTCGTCGGACTTGGAGCGCCCTGTGAGCCGGCGTAGACCCTCGTGTGAGGACGAGGTGCGGCTACGCGAGCTCGAGCGACGCGATGGCGTCGTGGTTCGCGGCGAGCGCGGCCCGGGTGCCCGACGCGGCGGCGATGAGCACCTGGTGCGCGGGCGAGCACGCGTCGCCCGCCGCATAGACCCGTGCGACGCTCGTCCGGCCCAGCTCGTCGACCTCGATGAAGCCGTCCGCGTTCGTGGCGCAGCCGAGCTGCTCGGCGAGGCGGTTCGAGGGATGCACCTCGGTCGGCACGAAGAGCCTGTCGCACCGCACCTCTTCTCCGCCGACGAGCGCGACGGCGACCTGCCCATCCTCGGAGCGCAGACGCGCGACTCGCTCCTCGACGACGCGGACACCGAGCGTGGCCGCGCCCGCGCGCTCCTCCTCGTCGACCTCGACTCCGTTGGCGAAGACCGTCACCTCGTCGCCGAGCATCCGCAAGAGACCTGCTGCGTGCGCGACCTGACCCGGCGCCGAGCAGATCAGGCCGACCGGCGCGCCGCCGGCCTCGTAGCCGTCGCAGTATGGGCACGTGAACACCGAGGTGCCGAACAGCTCGGCGAGCCCGTCGATGGGCGGCAGCGTGTCGCGGATGCCGCCGGCCAGCACGAGACGCCGCGCCTCGACCTGCTCGTCGTCCTCGAGCGCAAGGCGAACCCCGTCGTCGCCGGCCTCGGCGTGGACGACGCGTACGTCGCGAAGCTCGACGGTGGGATAGCGACGCAGCTCCTCGCGGGCGAGCGACCTGTACTCGAGCGGCGCGACGCCGTCGCGCGTCGGGAAGTTGTGGAGGTGTTCCGTGTAGCGGTTCCGTGGCTCACCAGTGTCGAGGACGAGCACGCGGCGGCGCATGCGCCCGAACGTCAACGCCGCCGCGAGCCCGGCCGGCCCCGCTCCGACAACCGCCGCATGGAGCTCCATCGCCCGATCCTATGCGGCGCCCGCGCGCCCGAGTCGCGGCGGAGCCGGAAGCCGGCCTGGCTCTACTCCTCGCGTGCCCAGAACGGCCGGCCGACCCGCACCTCGAGCTCGAGGTAGCGGTCGAGACGCACGCCGTCGACCGGCTCGCGTACGGCCTGCACCATCGCCGCCGCGACGCCGAGGTCGTCGACCTCGAAGATCAGGTTCCACGCCCACGGCTCTCTGTTCGGACCGACCTGGAGGACGTCGTCGCAGAACGACGCGATCACGCGCGCGCCGAGCTCCTCCCACTCGGCCAGCATCTGCGTGAACCGCGGAAAGAAGCGCTCCTCCTTCTCCTCGTCCGGCGCAGCGAAGAACGCGGTCGTCGCCCGACCGACAGCCATCACCCGGTACGGGCGGCGCATCGGCACCGGCTCCCAGCCGTTCGGCATGTTGGCGATTTCGCAGTTGGTGCCGCCAGTCCTGCGAAGGCCTCTGGGTAAGCTCGCCGGGTGGAGAGCATCCTCATCTTCGGCGACACCGTCCGGTGTCCCGAGCTCCGCGTCGAAGTGCCCCACTCCGTCGCCGATCCGTTCCTCTACGTCGAGCGAAACGGCGATCGCTACACGGTCGTGCGCTCGCTCGAGGCGGCGCGGATGAGCGAGATCGACGGAATGACGGTGCTGCCGCTCGAGTCGCTGGGGCTCGACGAGTACGTCGCCGATGGGCTCGACTCCGACGCGGCGATGCTGGAGATCGCGGCGCGCGCGTGCAGGGAGCTCGGCGTCGACCAGGCGACGGTTCCTCCGGCGTTCCCGCTGGAGCTCGCCGACCGACTGCGCGCCGACGGCGTCGCCCTCGACGTCGACCGCGCGCTCTTCACCGCGCGCCGCCGTTCGAAGACGCCACTCCAGCTCGAGGGCATCCGCCGGGCGCAGGTCGCGGCCGAGGCCGGCACCGCGGCCGCGGCGGAGCTTCTTCGCGCCGCCGAGCCCGTCGGCGACATCCTCCACTTCGACGGTGAGCCGCTCACGTCCGAGCGCATCAAGCAGGACGTCGCCGCAGCGTTCCTCGCGAACGGCGCGACCGCAGAGGACTTCATCGTCGCGCACGGAGAGCAGACCTGCATCGGCCACCACATGGGCTCGGGCCCGATCCGCGTCGGGGAGCCGATCACCGTCGACCTCTGGCCCCGCGACGTCGAGTCGGGCTTCTACACGGACATCACGCGCACGTTCGTGGTCGGCCGTGTCTCCGAGGAGCTCGCCGACTACCACCGCCTCTGCCTCGAGGTGCACGAACGGGTGATCCCGGCGATCAGGCCGGGCGTGACCGGCCGCGAGCTGCACACGATCGCCTCGGAGGTGATCGAGGCGGGCGGGTATCCGACGCAGCTCTCCAAGACGCCCGGTGAAGTGCTGCTCGACGGCTTCTTTCACGGGCTCGGCCACGGGGTCGGGCTGGACGTCCACGAGGACCCTTCGCTCGATCTCTCGGGCGGCGAGCTCGTGGCCGGCGACGTCGTCGCGGTGGAGCCTGGCTGCTACCGGCAGGGCTACGGTGGCGTCAGGCTCGAGGACCTCGTGCTCGTGACCGAGGACGGCGCCGAGGTGCTGACCTCGTATCCCTACGCGCTTGCCCCCTAGCGATCCGGTCGCACCGAACGCCGATCGCTTCGTCGACGAGTGGCGCGAGGCGTGCTGGATCCCGTCCGTCACGGGCGATCGGGAGGCCGTCGAGCGAATGGCGGTGTGGGTCGAGGAGCGCCTCCGCCGGCGCTTCGACCGGGTCGTCGTCGACCGGACACCGGACGGCGTCCCCGTCGTCCTCGGCGAGCTGACCGGCACCGGCCCGGGACGAATCGTCGTCTACACGCACTACGACGTCCAGCCGCCTGGCGACCTCGCCGCCTGGGACAGCGACCCGTTCGGCGCAGAGCTCCGCGACGGCGCGGTCTGGGCGCGCGGGGCGTGCGACGACAAGGCGGACATCACGGCCCGCCTTCAGGCGATCGACCTCTGGCTCGACACGAACGGCGGCCGCGCCCCTGTCACCGTCCTCTGGGTCTGCGAGGGAGCCGAGGAGATCGGCAGCCCCGGGTTGCGGGACGTGCTCGAGCGGCACGCCGACTGGCTACGCGCGTCGGACTGCCTCTGGGAGAGCTTCGTGCGCCGCGACGACGGCCGCCCCGAGGTCGCGTTCGGCTGCCGCGGGCTCGTCTCCGCGGAGCTCCGGGTCCAGCTCCTCGAGCAGGACCAGCACGCCGCGTTCTCGCCCGTGCTCCGCTCCTCCGCCTGGATGCTCACACAGGCGCTCGCGAGCCTCGTCGACCCCGAGGGCGAGGTCGCCATCGCAGGGTTCTACGACGCCGTTGCCGAGCCAGGCCTGCATAAGGCCGAGGTCGCACGTGCGCTCGTGCCGCCGGGCGAGGCGCTCGGCCGCCGCGGCGCACCAGGTTGGCTGCCCGGCCGCTCCGCCGAGCAGCTCGCCCTGCGGCTCTCATATCACCCGACGGTGAACATCTCGGCGCTCGGCGCGGGCGATCCTGAGTCCGACACGACCGTCGTCCCCGCCGCCGCGGCCGCGCACGTCGACCTCCACCTGGTGCCCGACCAGAACCCCGAGGAGGTCGTCCGCGCGTTCCGGGCGCACCTCGACGCACATGGCTTCGAGGAGGTCGAGATGGAGGTCGGGAGGATGCTGTGGCCCGCGCCCGGTGTGCTCGGGACGCCGCTCGCCGACGCGACGCTGGCCGCGGCGTCGGCGGTGTACGGCGAGCCGGTCGTGTACCCGCAGCTTCCCGGCGCGGGACCGGCCCGGGTGATGCTCGACGTGCTCGGTGCGACCACCGTCTCACCCGCCGGCACGACGAGGCTCGGAAGCGGCCTGCACGCCCCGAACGAGCACGGCGCGATCGAGGACTACCTCGACCACGTACGGTTCAGCCTTCGGCTGCTCGAGGAGCTGTCCCGGCAGAGCTCTTGACGGCGCGCTCGGCCGCGAGCCAGCACGCTGCGGCCCGCCCCTCGACTACCGGCTCAAGTGTCGGATGCTCTTCGGTGCAACGGTCGAACGCGAGGGGACAGCGAGGGTGGAAGCGGCAACCCGTCGGCGGCCGGGCTGGGTCGGGCACCTCGCCCGGCAGTGCCTCGGGCATGAACCGCTGCCCGTCCGGGTGCGGGATCGCCTGGATCAGCGCCTCGGTGTACGGATGGAGCGGCCGCGCCCACACCTCGTCGGTCGCCCCCTCCTCGACGATCTCGCCGAGGTACATCACGCAGACGCGGTCGGCGACCTGGTGGACGATCCCGAGGTCGTGCGAGATGAGGAGGAGCCCGAGGCCAGAATTGTGGGACAAGTCGACGAGCAGGTTGGCGATCTGGGCTTGCGCCGATGCGTCGAGGGACGAGAGCGGCTCGTCGAGCACGACCACAGAGGGATCCGCCGCAAGGGCACGCGCGATCGCGATCCGCTGCCGCTGACCGCCCGAGAACTCGTGCGGGAACCGCGATGCTGCGCTGGCCGGCAGCCCGACTCGCTCGAGCAGTTCGCGCGTCCGGCGCGGCCGCTCGTCGCGGCCGGCGAGCCCGAGGATCGCGAGGGCGTCGGCGATCTGGCGCCCGACGCGCCTTCTCGGGTTGAGCGAGGCGTACGGATTCTGGAAGACCATCTGCAGCCGCGCCGCCTCGCGGCTCCGCGCGCCGCGATCGAGCGCCCGGAGCTCGCGTCCCTCGAACACGATCGTCCCCGCCGTCGGCCCGATCAGGCCGACCGCCGCACGTGCGAGCGTCGATTTGCCGCATCCGCTCTCCCCGACGAGCCCGACGATCTCGCCATGCCCGAGCGATAGGCTCGCGTCGACGACCGCCCGTACGGGACCGCGGCCGCGGCGCTCGTACGCGACCTCGAGGTCCCGGATCTCGAGCGCGCTCACGGCGCGAAGGGATCGACCGGACAGGCGAGGCCGCGCTCCCCGATGCGCCGGAGTTCCGGCACCTCGGTGCTGCAGGCCTCGATCGCGTAGGCGCAGCGCGGGTGGAAGACGCAGCCGCTCGGGAGGCTCCCCGGCTGCGCGGGCGCGCCGGGGATGCCGTGGAGCGGAGCGCCGCGCGCCGTCTCGGGATGCGGCAGCGCCTCGAGGAGCGCCCGCGTGTACGGATGGCGCGGCGAGGCCAGGAGCTCCTCAGCCGGCCCGTCCTCGACGATCCTGCCGCCGTAGAAGATCGCCAGGTCGTCCGCGAGCGCCGACATGACGCCGAGGTCGTGCGTGATGAGGATCACGGAGAGCGAGCGGTCGCGTCGGAGCCGGTCGATCAGGCGGAGGATGCCCGCTTGGACGGTGACGTCGAGTGCGGTCGTCGGCTCGTCCGCGATCAGGAGCCGCGGCTCGCACATCAGCGCCCCCGCGATCGCGATGCGTTGACGCATGCCGCCGGAGAACTCGTGCGGGTACCGCTCGAGCGCGGTCTCCGGGTCGGGGATGCGGACCTCCTCGAGCAGCGCGACCGCGCGGCCGCGGGCGTCCGCGCGGCTCGTGCCGTAGTGGTGGCGCACGTGTTCCGTGAGCTGGCGCCCGACCGAGAGCATCGGGTGGAACGAGGTCAGGGGATCCTGGAACACGAGGCCGATCTCGCGGCCGCAGACCTCCCGCAGCCGGGCGGGCGGCATGGAGACCAGGTCGTTCCCCTCGAACCGCGCGCTCCCCGTCACCGTCGCGCCGTGCGGGAGCAGGCCCATCAGCGCGAGCACGGAGACCGTCTTGCCACTGCCGCTCTCGCCCGCGATCCCGAAGATCCGGCCCTCGCCGACGGCGTAGGACACGCCGTCGACGATCTGGAGCGGCTGGACCTCCGTGGCGACCCGAACGCGAAGCTCGTCGACCGCGAGCAGCGTCACGCGACCCCCTGGTGCTTGCTCCGCGACACGCCGCGCGGGTCGAGCCGGTCGCGCAGGCTGTCGCCCAGGAAGTTGAATGCGAGCACCGCGCTGAAGATCGCGAGCCCGGGGAACGTGCCCATCCACCAGTACTGGAAGTACTGCGTCCCGACCGCCACCATCGAGCCCCACTCCGGGTCGGGGGGCTGTGCGCCGAGCCCGAGGAACGAAAGCCCGGCGAGGAGGAGGATCGCGTTCGCGAGATCGAGGGTCGCGAGCACGACGACCGGTCCGGCGAGGTTCGGGAGGACGTCGTGGAGCAGCGTCCGCCTGGACGACGACCCGAGGAGCCGCGAGGCGTGCACGAACTCGGTGTCGCCGATCGAGAGGACGAGCCCGCGGACGACACGCGCATAGCTCGGCCAGGCGACGATCACGATCGCGAGCACCGCGTTGCGGATGTTCGGCCCGAGCGAGGCCGTCACGACCATCGCGAGAATGATCGCGGGGAATGCGAAGACGAGGTCGGTCGTCCGCATCACGACGGGGTCGACCCACGAGCGGAAGTACCCCGCCATCGCGCCAAGGAGGCTGCCGAGCGCCGTGGCGAGCGCCACGAGCAGGATCGCGAGGGGGAGTGACAGCCTCGAGCCGTAGATCACGCGGCTCAACACGTCGCGGCCGAGCTCGTCCGTGCCGAACAGGTGCTCGCTCGACGGCGCCTGCGTGAGCGCGAAGTCCTGCGCCAGCGGATCGTACGGTGCGATCAGCGGCGCGAAGCTCGCGACGAGCAGCCAGCCGACCGCGATCACGAGTCCGACGACCGCGAGAGGCTGAGAGAGAAGCCCCTTCGCCCGGCGGCGGCGGACGGCGGCTTCTTCCGGGATCGCGATCGGCGCGGAGCTCATGTCAGGCGCAGCCGCGGGTCGATCACGCCATAGAGGACGTCCACGACGAAGTTGACCGTCACGTAGACGACGGCAACGAAGAGGCTGACGCCCATGATCGCGGGCAGGTCGAGCTCGAGCGACGCCTGGTACGCGTACTGGCCGATCCCGGGCCACGCGAAGATGTTCTCGACGAGCACCGCTCCGGTGAGCACGTTGGCGAAGACGAGGCCGATCACGGTGACGACGCTCGGCAGCGCCGCCCGCAGCACGTGTCGGATCACGACCGTTCGCTCGGGCAGCCCCTTCGCCCGTGCGGCGCGCACGTAGTCGTCATGGATCACCTCGAGGATCGCCGACCGTGTGTACCGCGTGATCAGGCTGACGTTGAACGCTGCGAGGACGAGCGCCGGAAGGATCAGGTGATGGAGCGCGTCCCAGGCGAGCGAGAACTGTCCGTGGAGCACCGCATCGATCGTGTAGAGCCCCGTGACCTCGGTGGGCGGCGTCGTCCCAGGGTCGAGTCGTCCGCCGCCGGGGAACCAGTCGAGCCGGAAGAAGAAGATGTAGAGCGCCAGGAGCGCGAGCCAGAACGTCGGCATGGAGATGCCCGCGAGCGAGACGACGCGGAGCGCGTGATCGGAGGCGCGGTTCTGGCGCATTGCCGCGATCACCCCCAACGGGACCCCCACGGCGATCGCGAAGGTGATCGAGAGGAAAGCGAGCTCCATCGTCGCGGGGATCGCGTGCCGGAGGTCGTCGAGCACCGGCTGGTGCGAGAGCTGCGAAACGCCGAGGTCCCCCTGGACGAGGTTCCAGAGGTACGTCCCGTACTGCACGGGCAGCGGCTTGTCCATGCCCCAGTGCTCGTGGTACGCCGCCACCGCCTCGGGGTCGGCGGACGTGACCGGTCCCAGCGCCGACAAGGCCGGGTCGCCGGGGACGAGCTGCGTCAGGACGAAGGCGACGAACGTGATCCCGATCGCCAGGACCACGAGGGCGACGAGGCGTCGCCCGAGGAACCGGAAGAAGGGCCAGGGCGCCCGCGACCGCGAGCGCCCCGGCTCCGTCCCTGCTGCGCTACTTCGTGCCAACCGCCCGCACGTCGAGCGGCCAGATCACGCCCAGCACCGCGTTCGTGAGGTTGCCGCTCGACACGATCGCCTGCGCCGGCTGGAACAGCGGGAAGAACGGCGCCCGCTGGTTCATCATCCGGCCGATCTGCCGGAAGAGCGCAGCCCGCTGAGCGTCGCTCACCGTCCGCTGCGCCTTCTTCGCGAGCGCGGCGAGCTTCGGGTCCTTGCTCGCCGCCCAGTTCACGCGGTTCGCGGCGAGGCCGCCCGGCGTGAAGACGAGGTAGTCGTTCGGGTCCGGGTAGTCCGGGCCCCAGTACGACTGGCTCATCGGGTGCTTGCCTGCGTGGTACGTCTCGAGGAAGGAGTTGACGGGCTTCCCGATGAGGTCGACCTGGATCCCCACCTCAGCGAGGTTCGACTTCGTCTTCTGCGCGAGCGTCGCGAACGAGATGCCGTTGATCGTGAGCTCGGCGGGGTAGTACATCGTGATCTTCGGGCTGCTGATCCCCGACGCCCGGACCTCGGCCTTCGCCTTCTGAAGGTTCCGCTTGATCTTTGCGCTCGGGGGCAGGTGCCCGATGAAGGTCGTCGGGATCATGCCCGGCGCCTGCACCGCGCCCGGCCCCGACAGCTTGACGAACGCCGGGTAGTCGAGCGCGTAGCGGATCGCCGTCTGGATGTGCGGGTTCGCAGCCACCGGCGAGATCTTCGGATCGGTGTTGATGTCGATGTTGAACAGGTTCGCAGAGGCGTTCGTGATCACCTTGAGGTTGCTCTTGCCACGAAGTGTCGCCGCCTGCTGCGCGGAGAGGTCGAGGGCGATCTCGTTGGTGCCGCGCTGGACGTTGAGCAGCTGCGTCGCGGCCGGGAGGTTGCGGATCACGACCGTCTGGAACGTCGGCTTCGGCCCCCAGAAGCCCGGGTTGGCCTCGAGCACGATCTCCGTCTTGTTGTTGTAGCTCTTGAGCACGTACGGCCCCGAGCCCGCGGAATGGCCGAGGAGGTACGGCTCCGCCTTGTCGGTCTTGTCTCCGCCGACGGCGTCCGTGCCGCCGTTCTCCTTCACGACCTTCGAGTTGACGATCCCGAGCGATGGGTTCGGGACGATGCGGAGGAGCGCCGGGTTCGGCGTGGACGACCGCAGAACGACGGTGTACTTGCTCGGCGCCGAGACCTTGACCCCGGCGAGAAGGAAGGACGGCGACCCCTTCAGGTTGATCACCCGGTTGTACGAGAACAGGACGTCGGCCGACGTCAGCGGCGTGCCGTCGGAGAACTTCACGTCGCGTCGGAGCGTGAACGTGAACGTCTTCGCGTCCTTCGAGACCTTCCACGACCGTGCGATCCAGGGAAGCGGCGTGGTCGACTGGCCGCGGAACGTGACCAGCGTGTCGTACATGCCCTTCACCGCGATCTGGGACGTCGGCTCGAACATCCGCGCGGGGTCGATCGTCTGCACGACGAACGACGTGTCGACGACGAGCGTGCCTTCGGCCGCCGTCGTGTTGCCGGCGGCGGGGGCGACGGACGCGACGACCGCGACCACCGCGAGTGCGACGACGACGAGCGCCGCCAGGGCAAGGCGTGGGACGTGCGCCGCCCTATGCATGTGGATCCTCCTTGGAGATGGACACGGACGGAGTGGTCAGACGATCTGGAGCTCAGGGGCGAGGGAACCGCGCGCGAACCGGTCGAGCGCGAACGACTCGAGCGCGGGGTCGTGGCGGCCGGCGAGAAGCGCCTCTGAGACGATTCGGCCGACCGCGGGGGCGATCATGAAGCCGTGGCCGCTGAATCCCGCTGCCACCCAGAGGCCGCTCTCGACCTCGGCGATCAGAGGCTGGTGGTCGGGCGTGACGTCGTAGAACCCCTCGACGACGACCGGGTACGTGACGTACTCGAGCACGGGCAGGAAGCGGCGGACGCTCTCCCTCACGTGCGCGCGCCACGCCGGGGCGCCCTCCTCGGGGTCGCCATCCGCGGCGAGGTCGCTCGCGAGGACGCGTCCATTGCGAAGATGCTTCGCCGCGAAGTGCCGCTCCGTGGAGACGACGAGCGGCTCGAGCAGTCGCTCCGTGATCGGGTCGCTCATGAGAAGGTAGCGCGCCTCCTTCTCGATCGGCAGCTCTGCCCCGACCGTCGCCAGGAGCGACGGCGCGTCGTACCCGGCCGCGACGACGACCGCATCGGCCGCGACCGCGTCTGCACCTTCGCGCTCGAGCGTCCAGCCGTCGGGGCGCTCGACCAGGCGGACGACGGTGGAATGCTCGATCAAGACGCCCCGCCGGCGGCAGGCCTCGGCGAACGCTTCGACGACCGCCTGCGGCTGGTCAAAGTAGCCGTCCTGCTGGCAGAACGAGGCCGCCGTGACGTCGGAGGCGTCGATCCCCGGCAGGAGCGCCTCGAGGTCGTCGGGCTCGAGGAGCACCGACCGGATCCCGAGCTCGTTCTGTAACGCGACATCGGCCGCGAGCCCTGCGCGTCGCGCGGCAGAGTGCGCGAGGAAGACGTAGCCGCACGGCTCCAGGACCGGTTGGGTACGCGCCTCCAACCGCTCTGCGACGTCCTCGTAGAACACCGCCGACTCGCGCGCGAGCACGCAATTGACACGCGTGCTCCACTGCTGCCGGACGCCGCCGGGCTGGACGCCCGAGGCCTCCGCGGCGATGCCCGTCCGCTCGTGGACGACGACGCCCGCTCCCCCTTCGGCAAGCTGGAGGGCGACGGAGAGCCCGGTGATGCCGGCCCCGACGACTGCGACCTTCACGCTGGGTCTCTCGCCTCTTGAGTATTCTGCACGCGCGTTCAGTTTATTATGCGGAGGTGAGAAGTCAAACCCCGCTCGCGAGGCGATAGGGTTCCGCGCGTGGCGACGGTCGAGACGCCCGCCGGGCTCGGTTCAGCGCTCCGTGCGGCTCGTCGCACGAAGTCACTCTCTCTGAGCGACGTGGCCACCGCGACCGGCATCTCCCCGTCATTCCTGTCGCTCGTAGAGAACGGGAAGAGCGACATCACGATCGGCCGCCTCGTCCGCCTCGTCACGTTCTACGGGATCCACCTTGGCGACCTCGTGCCGGTCCAGCCGGCTGCCGAGCCCGATCTCGTCCGCAAGTCCGAGCAACGGACGCTCCCGTCGCCTGCGGAGGGGATCCAGTTCCGCCTCCTGGCGCCGAGCGCGCAGGGCGTGATGATGCCGATGATCGTCGAGTTCGAGCCGAGCGCCCACCTCGCGGAGTACGGACGGCATGCAGGCGAGGAGTTCGTCCACGTCCTACGGGGGAGCATGGAGCTCGAGCTGGAGGGCTCCGAGCCGCGGATCCTGCGCGCAGGGGACAGCGCCTACTACAGCGCCGAGCGGCCGCATCTCTTCCGGAACGCGAGCCACACGCAGCCGCTCCGGATTATCTGCGTCGACTCTCCGCCCAACCTCTAGGCAGGGCGAACGCCAGCTCGCCCAGTCGCCGGTGGCCCTCCACCGAGGGGTGGTTACCGTCCGGCGTCCATTCCTCCTTCATCCGCCCGGGCCGCTCCGGGTCCTCGAGCGTCTCGTGGAACGGGAGGAGCGGGACATCCTCCTGCCCGGCGACCGCCGCGATCAGCTCGTTCAGCTCGCGGATCCTGGGCTCGGCGTCGGGCCAGCCGTTGTTCCAGGGCAGGACGTTCGGCAGGAGCACGACGGACGCGAGCTCCTTCGCCCGGCGCACCATCACCTCGAGGTCGGCGGCCGCGAGCTCGACGACCCGGCCCTGGACGACGTCGTTGATCCCGCCCTGGACGACGATCACGTCGGCGCCGGCGACCGCGGAGTCGAGCCTCGCTCGGATCTCGTCGGTGCGCTCGCCTCCCACGCCGTGGTTCGAGAACCGCATGCCCGGGTTGGCCGCGGCAGCCCAGTAGAGGTACTGGCTTGTCTCGTCGTCGCCCGGATCCTCGAACGGACGCCGCGCCGGGTCGGGGTCCCAGCCAGGGTTCCCCGCGGTGATCGAGTCGCCGAGACCGACGACGAGGAACTCGCTCACTCCGCGACCCATGCGTCGAGCTCCACCTCGACGAGGACGCCTTCCGGGATGAAGCCGGCGACGAACAGCGTCGTGTTCGCCGGGTCGACTCCCTGGAAGACCTCGCGGTGCGCCCTGACGGCCTCACGCCAGTCGCTCTCGGGGACGAGAAACAGCCTCGTGCGTACCGTGTCGCGGACGTCGCCGCCGAGTGCGCGGACCGCAGACACCGCTCGCTCGAAGGCCTCGCGCGTCTGGCCGTACGTGTCGCCGGGATGGAGCGCGCTCCCGTCGGGCGCGGTCGCGGCCGTCCCGCTGACGGCGATCGAGGGGCCGGACCGCACCGCGCGGCAGTAGGCGGCCGTTGCCTCGAACGCACTTCCATCCCGGTGCCGCTCGATCACGGCTCGACTCTAGTCCGGGGCGACGCAAGCGGACAGAGCTGGCGGCTGGGCCGGTGGACGAGCCGCACACCTGGGCCGTCGCACCGGCATCTTCAATCGTGATACGATGAATTTGTACGGACGACCGCCGCCGCGCTCCCGTGCCCGATGCGGAGCGACGGAGCGGCGACGACGCGCCATCCGAGTACGTCCTCACAAGGAAGGAGACGTCATGTCTACTCGCTATGCCACGAACGTCGTGCTCGCTCTCGCGAGCGGGTTCGTGATCGTCGCGGTGTTCGCGTTCTCGCCGAACGTCGCCGGCTGGATCGCGTTTGCCGTCACGGGC
>DASSBI010000017.1:0-2945 GCA_035698965.1 Gaiella sp.
GGCGCGGAGCGAGCCGAGACGGAGACGGAAGGTGGGCGTTTGATCGAGCGTCGCGCGGCAGGCGCCGCGGCGTTGGCTCAAACCTCCACCTTCCGCCGAAGCGGAAGAGTGGAAGGAAAGAACACGGTATGAGCACCATCAGCACCGGGCAACAGGCCACGGTGTCCGTCGACGTGGGGGCGAACGAGCTCCGCTTCGAGACGGGCAAGCTCGCAAAGCAGGCGGACGGCGCTGTCGTCGTCCGCAGCGGGGACACGATGATCCTCGCGACCGCGGTCGGGCGGCAGGACGCGCGTCCCGACGCCGACTTCTTCCCCTTGACGGTCGACGTCGAGGAGCGGATGTACGCCGCCGGAAAGATCCCGGGCGGCTTCTTCAAGCGCGAGGGGCGCGCCACCGAGCGCGCGACGCTCACCGCGCGCATGATCGACCGCCCGATCCGGCCACTCTGGCCGAAGGGCTTCAAGAACGAGGTGCAGGTCATCTGCACCGTGCTGTCGGCCGATATGGTCGTGCCGCACGACATCCTCGCGATCAACGGCGCGTCCGCCGCGCTCGCGATCTCGCCGCTTCCGTTCCTCGGGCCGGTCGGCGCCGTGCGCATCGGCCGGATCGAGGGCGAGCTCGTCGTCAACCCGACCTACCAGCAGATGGACGAGTCCGCGCTCGACCTGATCGTCGTCGGGACGCGCGAGGCGCTCACGATGATCGAGGCGGGGGCCGACCAGGTGCCCGAGGAGACGCTGCTCGACGCTTTCGCGCTCGCACACTCGGAGATCATCCGCATCTGCGACGCAATCGACGAGCTGGCCCGCGAGGTCGGCAAGGAGAAGTGGATCGACGTCGAGCTGAACGCCGACCTCGACGCCCGGCACGGCGAGGCCGTCTCTCGGCGCATCGCCGAGGTCGGGCTCCGCGAGGCGGCGACGGTCGTCGACGAGCTGCTCGCCGCGGACGCTCCCGCGATCACGCTGGACTCCGGCGAGAGCGACATCGTCCGCGAGATGCAAGTCCGGAACGGCCTCGGGATGCTGCTCGAGTCGAAGCGGCTCGCCGCGGTCGAGAGCGCGATGCGGGCGCAGTTCGAGAGCGAGCTGCGCGCCCTGACCGACGCCGAGCAGGACTCGAAGGAGCTCAAATCGCGCAAGCGCGACATCCTCCTCGCCCGCATCCAGGACGAGCTGCAGCTGCCGTTCCCGGTCGGCGAGGGCGACGAGGCCGTCACGAAGAGCTACGTCAAGAAGGCCGCCGACGCGATCTACAAGGACCTCGTCCGGAAGAAGATCGCCGTCGACAAGCGCCGCCCGGACGGCCGGGGCACCGAGGAGATCCGGCCGATCGCGACCGAGGTCGGCATCACGCCGCGCACGCACGGCTCGGCGCTCTTCACCCGCGGGCAGACGCAGATCCTCACGCTGTGCACGCTCGGCACGGCGAAGGAGCAGCAGCGGATCGACGACCTCTCGACGGAGCAGGAGCGCCGCTACATGCATCACTACAACTTCCCGCCCTACTCGGTCGGGGAGACGGGCTTCATGCGCGGCCCGAAGCGGCGCGACATCGGCCACGGGGCGCTCGCGCAGCGGGCCCTCGAGGCGGTCATCCCGTCGACCGAGGAGTTCCCGTACACGATCCGCCTCGTCTCCGAGACGCTCGAGTCGAACGGCTCGTCGTCGATGGGGTCCGTCTGCGGCTCGACGATGTCCCTGATGCACGCTGGGGTGCCGATCGCAGCGCCGGTCTCCGGCATCGCGATGGGTCTCGTCAAGGAGGGCGACGACTACGCCATCCTCACGGACATCCAGGGAGCCGAGGACCATCTGGGGGACATGGACTTCAAGGTTGCCGGCACCGAGGAGGGCATCACGGCCCTCCAGATGGACATCAAGATCGCCGGCGTCACGCAGGAGATCATGCGCTCGGCGCTCGAGCAGGCGAAGCGGGCGCGCTCGTTCATCCTCGACCGGATGCGCGAGACGATCTCCGAGCCACGGGCCGAGCTCGCGGGGCACGCGCCGCGGATCCAGTCGATCCAGATCAACCCCGACTTCATCGGGATGGTCATCGGGAAGGGCGGCGAGACGATCCGCTCGCTCGAGGCCGACTACGACGTCCAGATCGACATCGAGGAAGACGGCACGATCCTCGTCTATGCGACCGAGGGCACGAAGGGCGACGCTGCGATCTCGGCCATCGCGGCGATGACGAAGGAGCCCGAGGTCGGCGACACGTACACGGGTCGGGTCGTCAAGACGACCGACTTCGGCGCGTTCGTCGAGCTCAAGAAGGGCACGGACGGCCTGCTCCACGTCTCGAACGTCGGCCCGGGCAGGGTCGCGCACATCGAGGACGTGATCGCCCGCGGCGACACGCTCGACGTCGTCGTCCAGGAGGTCGACAAGGAGCGCGGCCGCATCGGGCTGAAGCTCGTCGCGAAGCACGAGGACGGCGAGCTCGTCTCGCCGGAGACGCTCGTCGAGCGGGCGAAGGACGCCCCGCCGCGCGAGCCGCGCCCGCCCCGCGACGATCGCGGCCGCGGCGGCCGCGACCGGGGAAGGCGCCGGGACTAGCACCGGGGACTGGCACCCACAGGGTGCCTGTCCCCAGTGGACGATTGCCTCACCGACTGCGTTGGTCGTGAGGCAGAGGTTCACTGGGACAGGCACCTTCGGTGCCAGTCCCCTTGGGCACCTAGGATCCGATCCGTGCCCGAGCCGCAGATCACGACGCTTCCGGGCGGCGAGCGCGTTGCGACGGAGCCGCTGCGCGGCGTCCGGTCGGTCGCGCTCGGACTCTGGATCGCAACCGGCTCGCGGGACGAGCCGCCGTCGCGGGCCGGCGTCTCGCACTTCATCGAGCACCTGCTCTTCAAGGGGTCGTCGCGCTACAGCGCGCAGGACATCGCGGAGCTCTTCGACGCGATGGGCGGCGAGATCAACGCCGCG
>DASSBI010000018.1:0-5530 GCA_035698965.1 Gaiella sp.
CTCCGGTGCCGCGTCGGCGCTCATCGTGCGGCGGACGTAGTCACGATGCTCGTCGATGGACGTCTCGCAGCGCATCGTGCGGAACTTGAGGGCGGTGAACGGCCGCTGGTGGAGCCCAAGCCGGGTCTGCTTGAACAGCACCGGGCCGCGCGAGTCGAGCTTGATCCAGATCGCGATCGCCGCGAAGAGCGGTGATGTCAGCACGAGAAGGACGGAGGAGGCAACCACGTCGAACGCCCGCTTCAGGAGCAGGGCGTCGCGGCTCATCCTCGTGGGCGGCAGGCTCAGGAGCTGCATGGCCTCGATCGACGTCACGTTTGCGCTGGGCCCGAGCGCCTGAAACAGCCTCGGAACGACGTCCACCTGCACGCCGCGCGTCTGTAGATGCCGCACGAGCCGGAGCATCTGCCGGTCCGTCGCGCCCGAGAAACCGAAGACGACGCGGTCGACCGCCAGCTGGTCGACAAGCGCCGGCAGCTCTTCTGCGCCGCCGACGACCGGCACGTCGGCCAGCTCCTCGCGTATGCGGGCAGGCGCGCCGTCGACGAAGCCGACGAGCGAGATCCCGTACTCCGGGTGCTGCACGAGCTTGCGAGCGACGACCTGTGCGCTCGAATCGGTGCCCAGGATCAGCGCCCGCTGGACGAGGTTGCCTCGCCGCTGGACGGTCGTGCGCGCAACCGACCGCCCGACCGCGATCAGCACGATCGCGAGGGCCCAGAAGACGACCCACTTGCCAAAGTCCGGAGCGGCAGCGCCGGTGACGTAGGCGGCGACGAAGCTGAGCCACACAACGGTGGTCACGAGCGCGACGATCCCGACGAGGTCGTCGACCGTCGTGTGCTCCGGCCGCTCGGCGTCGCGATCGTAGAGCCCCATTGCACGGGCGAGGACCACCCACAGTGGCAGGCTCGCGGCGAACAGGATGACCTCGCTGTCGAGGGCCAGCCGGTCGTTCGAGGCCTGCGCCGGAAACACGAGCTGAAGCACCGCGAACGCGATGAGGAGCGCGGCACCGTCGGCCACGAGCAGTGAGCGACGGACGGCGCGGCCGCGGTCGTGGCGGCGTCTGCTGCTCGCCGACGCCGCCTGGAGTTGCGCGGCCTCGTGTGCCGTCGGTCGGCGGCCCCCTGCCGGGGTCGAGTCGAGTACGGGCCCCGCCACCTGCACCCGATCTCGCAACCTCACCGCATGGTCTCCTCACGCGCCGCCGAACCCGAAGGCGGAACAGCAACCCACTCCGTCTCCTTGGCGGTGCTGTGGTACGCGTAGCCGCCGTAGCCGTAACCGGGGTCCACCTCGGCCTCGGTCACGACGACACCGAGCTTGATCGTGGGGCAGGTCTCGAGCGACCGTGCGAGCTCGTCGAGGGTGCCGCGACGGAGCATCCTCAGACGGGCGACGGTGATCATCGCGTCGACCTGCGCGCTCAGAGCCATCGCGTCACCGACCGAGAGCAGCGGCGGAGTGTCCACGAGGACGAAGTCGAACGACCGCTCGAGCTGGTCGAGCATGGCCGTCAGGCGCTTGTCCTTGACGACCTCGCCCGGATCGCGGGGAACCGGACCCGAGGTCAGGACGTTGAGGACCCCACCGGTGTCCGTCGCAGCGGTGCCGTTGCCGACGTGCGGCGCATCTTCCCGGCGACGGGGGTCGCGACTGACTTCCATCAGCGCCTGCTCGAGGGTGGACCCGCCGGCGACGATGTCGGTCACGCCGGGGTGCGTCGCCGGAATGCCGAAGAACCTCCCGATCGCGGGCCGGCGGAGATCCAGGTCGACCAGCGCGACCTTCTGGCCGGCGCGGGCCAGCGCGACGGCAAGGTTCGCGACCGTGGTCGACTTGCCCTCCCTCTCGAGGGCGCTCGTGACCAGGATCGAGCGCGCGCCACGGTCGAGGTTCACGAACTCGAGGTTGGCGCGCAGCATGCGGAACGCCTCCGCCTGGGCGCTGTGCGGACTGGCCATCATCACGAGGCGCTGCTTGCGCCGAATCCGCCTCGGCGGGGCGGCGAGCCGCGCAAGAAGCGTGGTTTCGAGCCGGTCGGCAATCTCGGTCGAGGAGCGCACCCGCGTGTCGAGCGCGTCACGCGCGAAGGCGAGCCCGATCCCGAGCATGAGGCCGAGCACCACCCCGAGGACGACCGCACGTTCGGTTCGCGGCTGGATCTGCGCTGCGCCGCTCGCGGGGCGCAGGAGCGAAGCGTTCGCCGTCTGCAGCGCCTCCATGGTGCGGAGCGCCTGCTCGTTCTCGACCAGCTGAGAGACGAGCGGGGATCCTTCGAACCCAGTGCTCTTGAGCTCCTCGATCCGGCCTTCCAGCTCCTTGCGGGCGGCGACGAGGGACGCGGTGTCGAGCTCGCGACGATGCTGGATGTACTCCTTCGCGTGGATCGTCGCGAGCCTCGTCGCCGTCTCGGGATCTGTGTACGTGTTGGTGAAGAGCAGCGTGTCCGAATCGGTCGCGGCCGTGACGTTCGCGCTCCCGAGGAACGCGCCGGGCGTCAGACCAGGGACCTTCGCCGACTGGACGACCCGTTCCGCGACGTCCGGCGACATCGCGATCTGCGTCTGCGTCTGGGCGACCCGCTGCGGATCCTGGTAGACGGTCGACAGATCCTGGATCCCCGTAAGTCCGCTGGCGAGGTTCTGGTACTTGAGCAGCACCGTCGACGAGGCGCTGTAGAGGGGCTGCTCACGGGACGACTGGTAGTAGGCGATACCCGCGACTGCCGCCGTCGCGAGCAGGATGATCCACCACCCCTGCCTGAGGATCCGCAGGGCGCGTAGACCAGTTGGGTGGTGCTGCCCACCGAACGCGTCCACTGGCTCCCCTTCCTACCCCGATGCCGACGGCGTTACTCGCAGACAACCGACCTTACCCCTTTCGGGGGCCTCGTCCTACCCTCGAAGGGTGGGCGGGAGGCCTCGGCGGATGTGGGTCTCAAACCGACCGCGGCCGAGGAGGGACGACCTCCCCGTGAACGAGCGCCAACGGCACGTCATTGACCAGCCACCGGGCGAGCGCCTCGTCGCCAATCGTGTCGAGGGCCGAGAGCATCCCCGCGGCACGGACGTGTGCCGCATGCGCGTCGCTCGCCACCACGTGGGCGAGCCCGCCGGCGACGAGTCGACGACCCGTGGCCTGCGGCGCCTTGCCGAGCCGGCCGTCGAGCGACGCCGCCGTCACCTGCACCAGCATCCCGCCCTCGACGAGCGGTGCGAGCAACGAGGGCGTCGCCTGCACGACCGGGTTCCGCTCGGGATGAGCCAGCACCGGCGTCAAGCGCGCGACCAGCAGGCGGCGCAGCTGCTCCACGACAGCGGCCGACCAGCCGCGGTACGGGGTCTCGACCAGGAGGTAGCGCCCGTTAGCGGCCAGCGTCAGGCGCCGTAGCTCGACGTCGTCCAGCTGCGCGACCCACTCGACCGCCACCTCCGCTCCCGGGAGCAGGACGAGGGGAATCCCCTCCTGGTCGAGCACCTGCTGGAGGCTCGTCACCGCGCGCAGCATCGTCTCGGGCGTCGTCGGGTAGTCGTCCCTCACGTGCGGCGTCGCCGCGACCGCCGTCACGCCCTCGTCCACGAACGCCCGGGCCATGTCGAGCGCGTCCTCGAGTGTCCGAGCCCCGTCGTCGAGGCCGGGAAGGATGTGGGTGTGGAGATCGATCACCGGAACCGGTCGCCGATGATGTCCGCGATCCGCTCCGAGGCACGCCCGTCCCAGAGGGGCGGAACCGTGTGCGCCCGCCGTTCGGCGCCGATCGCCCTGACGATCTCGGGGATCCGGCGAGGATCGAGGCCGAGCACGACGTTCGTGCCGAGCCGCGTCGTCACCGGTCGCTCCGTGCCGGGTCGCAGCGTGAAGCAGGGCACGCCGAGGAACGTCGTCTCCTCCTGGACGCCACCCGAGTCGGTAAGCACCGCGCCCGCATCCGCTTCGAGCGACAGGAACTCGAGGTAGCCGACAGGCTCCAGGAAACGGACGTCCGGGTACCGGCCGAGGTCGGGGATGCGTGCCCGTGTCCGCGGATGCAGGGGGAAGACGACCGGCGTGCGGTTCGCAAGCGCCTGGAGCTGCTCGAGCACGTCTTCGAGGAGTGGGCCGTCGACGAGCGCCGGACGATGCAGGGTGACGAGGATGAACCGGCCGGGCTCGAGACCGAGCTGCCCGGCGAGCCCGAGCCTGCGGAAGCGCGGCTCGAGGCGGCAGAGCGTGTCGATCATCGTGTTGCCGACGAGGTGGATGCGCTCGGCCTCGATTCCCTCCCTGCGCAGGTTCTCGACCGCGTCTTCGGAGTGCGCGAACAGGTGCTCGGCGAACTCGTCGGCCACGATCCTGTTGACCTCCTCGGGCATGGAGCGATCGAAGCTGCGCAGCCCCGACTCGACGTGCGCGTAGGGAACTTCGAGCTTGGCGAGCACGAGGGACGAGGCCAGGGTCGAATTGACGTCGCCCGCGACGAACGCGAGGTCGGGACGGGTGGCGCTCACCACGCGCTCGAGGCGCTCCATGACCCGGCCCGTCTGCTCCGCATGCGAGCCGGATCCGACCTCGAGCCGGTGGGCGGGCTCCGGCAGCTCGAGCTGGTCGATGAACACCTCGGACAGCTCGGCGGCGTAATGCTGCCCCGTATGCACCACCACGTGCTCGGCGTCCGGGAGCCGTCGTCGCAACTCCGCGACGACGGGCGCCATCTTGACGAAGTTCGGCCTCGCGCCGACTACGTAGAGAAGTCTGTGCTGGGCCATGTCGTATCGGGCAGCGGCTGGATCGGCTTTCAGCGTACGGGAGTCGCTTCGTCTACGCCGCCGACAACGATCGACCATCGCTCCAGAGGGCTAGGATCGCGCCATGGCGAGATACCTGCACACGATGGTTCGCATCACCGATCCGAAGCTGAGTCGCGCCTTCTACGAGGCGCTTGGCTTCCGCTTCGCGCACGAGATGGACATCGTGCGTGACGGCGTCCGTGAGGCGACGAACTACTTCTACTCGATCGGGGACGCGGAGGACGTGCTCGAGCTGACGTACAACCACGACGGTCGGGCGTACGACATGGGCACGGCCTACGGGCACATCGCCGTCGGCGTCGACGACCTCGGCGCGACGCTCGTGCAGCTCAACGAGCAGGGCATCGAGCCGGAAGGGGAGCCGTATCGAGTCCGCGAGGGCGGGTCGCTCCTCTGCTTCGTCCGCGACCCCGACGGGTATCGGATCGAGCTGATCGAGCGCTCGGACTATTGACCGACGCCGCAGCAGCGGTCGACGACAAGAAGCGATATCGCGCGGCGGTCGCGGGGGCGGAACGGTTCCTCAACGCATGGCACGGCCTGCCGGGCGCACGCGCGTGGCTCGAGTCCCTTGCCGTGGCAGCCGACGAGCGCGAGCGCGGCGATCGCTACGGGGAGGGCGAGCGCGTCGAGCAGCTCGAGCGCAGGACGGCCGACCTGCTCGGCAGGGAAGCGGCGGTGTTCATGCCGAGCGGGACGATGGCGCAGCAGATCGCGATGCGGATCTGGTGCGAGCG
>DASSBI010000019.1:0-7308 GCA_035698965.1 Gaiella sp.
CCGACTAGGCGGTGGCGGTGGCGGCGGTCTTCGGCTTCGCCTTCGCCCGCCTCGTCTTGGCGGGATTGGCGAGCACTTCCTCGAGCCAGGCATGCGCGTCGTCCTCGGAGAGGTCCTTCGCGTACATGAGCTCGGAGGCGAGGATCTTCTTCGCCTTGACGTACATCTGCTTCTCGCCGGTCGAGAGGCCCTTCTCGTGATCGCGCAGGGCGAGATTCCGGACGACCTCGGCGAGCTCGAGGATGTCGCCGGTCTTCATCTTGTCGCGGTTGTGCTTGAAGCGGCGGTTCCAGTTCTTGGGCATCTCGGTCGAGCCGCCGAGCAGCACCTTCTGCACGACCTCCACCATCTCGAGGTCGATCACACCACGCAGCCCGACCTTCTCGCAGTTGTCGACGGGCACGTTGACCGTCATCTCGTTGTGGAGGATCCGGATGGTCAGGTACTCGCGCTCCTCCCCGAGCACAACCTTGACCTCCTTCTTCTCGACCGTCCCCGCGCCGTGGTGGGGATACACGACCTTGTCGCCGACATCGAACACGCCTCGAGCCCTCCCGTCGTCCGGTCTGGATATGCGCCTGACTCACGAAAAGTGCCGGCTCTTGGGGGCCGGCGTATGTCTCCATTCTACCGGAAGCGACGGCCCGGAACCTGCCGAAATGCACGCGGAATGCGCGTTGGCAGGACTGACGGCGGTGTCGTGCTCTTCAACCCTCCTCCATCGCGCGGGCGTTCGGCTCGAGCGCAGCCCCGAGCGCCTGCTTGAGCGTCTCCACAGCGACGACACGCGACCCGCCGCGTGCGGCGGCGCCAGCCCCGTCCGGCGCCACGACCGCCTGGATCCCGAGCTTCGCGCACTCCTCGAGGCGTCGCTCCGCCTGGGCGGCCGTACGCAGCCGACCAGTGAGCCCGAGCTCGCCGAACGCTGCGATGCCTTCCCGCAACGGGGTTGCGCGAGCTGCCGACGCAATCGCGAGCGCGACGGCCAGATCCGAGCCGGGCTCGTCGATCCGCACGCCCCCGGCGACGTTGACGAACACGTCCGCCGCGGCGAGTGGGACGCCGGCGTGGCGGCCCAGCACCGCGACGATCATCGCGAGCCGCTTGGGGTCGACACCCGTACCGACCCGCCGAGGCATCGCGAGATCGGTTCGCGAGACGAGCGATTGCACCTCGAGGAGGATCGGGCGTGTCCCCTCGAGTGCGACCGCAACGGCCGCGCCGACTTCGCCGGCCCGCGTACGCCCGAACAGGGCCGACGGGTCGGGGACTCCGACCAGCCCCGCGGTGGTCATCTCGAATACGCCGAGCTCGTTCGTCGAGCCGAATCTGTTCTTCGCCGCCCGGAGGACGCGGTGCGCGTGGTAGCGGTCGCCCTCGAACTGGAGCACGCAGTCGACGAGGTGCTCCAGGACGCGAGGGCCGGCAACGGCGCCGTCCTTCGTCACATGGCCGACGAGAACGGTTGCGACCCCGCTCCGCTTCGCCACGCGGAGCAGGCGCGCCGCCGCTTCTCGTACCTGCGCCACGGAGCCGGGCGCCGATCCGAGCTCGCTCGCGTACAACGTCTGTACGGAGTCGATCACGCAGACGTCGGGTGTCTCCTTCTCGAGCGTCGCGCAGACGGCCTCGAGCTCCGTCTCGGCGAGGATCGACACGTCGTCGGCGCCGCCGAGCCGTTCCGCGCGGAGACGCACCTGGGCAACCGATTCCTCACCGGTGACGAGAAGCGCACGCCGGCCGCTGCGGGCGACCGCGCCGAGCGCGGAGAGGAGGAGCGTGGACTTGCCGACGCCCGGCTCGCCGCCGAGCAGCACGAGCGAGGCGGGTACGAGGCCGCCGCCGAGGACGCGATCGAGCTCCGGCACGCCCGTGGTGAGCCTGGCAGCCTCCTCGACGCGAACGTCACCGAGCCGCTCCGGCGCGCGAGGAGCGCTCGCGGCGGGTTGCCCGTCGCGACCGTGGAGCTCCTCCACCAGCGTCCCGAACGCGCCGCAGCCCGGGCACTTGCCGAGCCAGCGTCCCGTGGTCGCACCGCACTCGGTACAGGTGAACTGCACGACGACCTTGGCCATTCACCCATCGTACGCGACGGCTCGGATGCCAGCCTGTCCATTCTGACAACAGGTCGGGCCGAACCGGCGAGGGCCGACCCGCAGCCGCCGCGCCTATTCTCCAGGTGTGGAACACGGTCACGCGCACGGTGCGCACGACCATCGGGGCGCCTCGCGGCGAGCGCTCGCGATCGTCCTCGCGCTCACGGTCGGCTTCACGGTCGTGGAAGTCGTCGGCGGTGTCCTCACCGGCAGCCTCGCGGTCCTCGCGGATGCCGGCCACATGCTGTCCGACACGTTCGCGATCAGCCTTGCCCTCGTCGCGCTGACCCTCGCCGCGCGCCCGTCGACGCCTCGCCGGAGCTTCGGCCTCCAGCGGGCGGAGATTCTGGCGGCGTTCGTGAACGGGCTCACGCTCGTGATCGTGAGCGGCTGGATCGTCTGGGAGGCGGTTCAGCGGTTCCGGAACCCACCCGAGATCCTCGGTGGCTGGATGCTGGTCGTGGCGCTCGCCGGCCTCGCGGTGAACGGGATCTCGGCCGTGATCCTCATGCGCTCGCAGGGTGAGAGCCTGAACGTCGAAGCCGCCCAGCGACACGTGATCGCCGACCTGCTCGGCTCCGCGGGCGTCCTCGTGGCGGCGGTGGTCATCCTCGCGACCGGCTGGACGGTCGTCGACCCGATCGTCTCGGTTGCGATCGCGCTGCTGATCGTGGGAAGCGCATTGAGCGTCCTCCGCGACTCGACCGCGATCCTGATGGAGGAGACGCCGCCGGACATCGACGCCGCAGCCGTCGCGCACGCGATCGTCTCCGTGCCCGGAGTGTCGAGCGTCCACGATCTGCACGTGTGGCGGATCACGTCCGGTTTCGACGCGCTCGCCGCCCACGTCCTCGTCGGCCGCGGCGAGGATTGCCACGGCCTGCGACGAGAGATCGAGCGCCTTCTGGAGTCGGAGTTCGACCTCACCCACACGACGCTGCAGGTCGATCACGACGCGTCGGAGGCCTTGATCGAGCTCCGGCGGCCCGCCGCGACGCGCCCGGGCTAGGAAGGCTTCTTCGGCTTTGGGTTTGGCTTCGGTGCGGTCCGGCGGGGCGCCGGCCCGACTTCGACGATCGCGTTCTGCGGGTCGTAGCGAACGGTGTAGTGCTCGTTGCGCCGGAGCTTCGACCCCCGGAACACCTTCCGCGTGTACTGCACCGTGAACCCGGACTCCCCCGCCGACTGGACGGTGCTCGTCGTTCCCGGGGCGAGCGCGGAGTTCAGCGTCCGGATCGTCTCGGGCGACGTGAGGGCGTACGGCTCTCCCGTCGTCGTTTCCACGCGCCGTCCGAGCTTGCGGGAGTAGAAGCGAACCGTGATCGACGAGTCGGTCGCGACGACCTTCATCAGGATCGCCGCAGGCCAGTCGTTCGAGAAGACGAGCTCCGGCCCACCCCACGAGACGGTTGCCTCGCGCCCCATCGGGTACCGCGAGATGTAGAACTGGTGCGCCTGGTGGGCGACGAGCTTCACGCCTGCGAAGAACGCGGCGTTGTAGAGCGTCGTGGCAACCTGGCTGATCCCTCCACCGACCGCCTCCTCGAGCCGCCCGTCGAAGATCTGCGGCGCGGAGACGAACCCGCGCTCGGTCGTCCGCTTGCCGAGCGCGTCGTTGAGGGAGAAGGACTCGCCCGGTTTCACGATCGTTCCGTCGAGCATCTGCGCCGCGCGCTGGATATTCGTGACGCGCGGTTGGCAACACGAGTAGTAGGTCGTGAACTCCGAGACGCGCTCCCGGATGTCCAGCTTCTCGGCGGCGTCGGTCGTCAGGGCCGGCAACGTGGATGCGAACCGCGCTAGATGGATCGTGGACGCGAGGTCCGACACGAGCGAGCGTCCGATCCGGTCGACGTCCAGCGTTCGGCCCGACCGTGACGGGACGACGCGGACACCGGCCGTTCCCACGGCGAAGGTCGCGTTTTGCGGAGCGACCTCGAAGCGCCCGAGCTTGACGCGCAGAGACGCGCCGAGGCCCTTCTCCTCGAGCGACAGCGCGAGACCGCCGCCCACGGGCTCGGTACGGACGAGCAACCGGAGGCGCTGCCGCGTGAGCGTCGAGTCCACGTCGCGGAACCGGACGCGTCGCGGAGTGTCGAGAAGCCGCTCCACACGGCTCGCCGCGGCGGTCGCCTCCGCCGAGGAGACGACGGGGCGGACCGTCACGATGTGGAGCTGGACCCTTGTCGGAAGAGCCCGCAACGACCGGTGTAGCGCCTTCCGGTCGACGCCTGTCCCGGGACGCGCCTCGACGACGCGGATCGACTCCTTCGCGATGTCGACCCGGGCGTCGCGCCACGGCTCGCCGAACCGGTCGTCGAGCCGGTTGGCGAGCTTCGCTACGGCGACCGGGCCGAGGCGATAGGCGAGCTTCACGTGCCCGCCCTGCCGGAGCCCGACGCGGGCGAGCACGCGGGCGAGCGATCCTCCGTCGTCCGCCTCGACGACTGCGTCCGCGACGAGCGGTCTCGCGCGTATCTCCCGGCCGCTCGTCGAGGCGAGCGCGCCGCCCGGCCCGACCAGCCGGATGGGGACATCCAGGCGCGTAGCGGCCGCGCGCGCGACGGCGACCCGCGCCTCGCTCGCCGCCAATCCGCCCACGTCGACGCCCGCGATCGTCGTTCCGCGCGGCAGCGTATCGCGCTCGAGGAGGGCGATCGCCCCGAACGCGACCGCGAGCACGGCCACGAGGCCGGCGACGAGGGCGAGGACGACCAGGGCCTTTCGCGCGCGACGGCGGGGCCGTCTGACGGTGGAGAGGAACGGGCCTGACACGGAGCGTCCGACGGTAGCGGACGAGGATCGTCCCGCTGTTCGCGCCGCGTTACGCCAGCGTCTTCACGAACAGCACCCGGTCCTCGCCGGGGCCGTCGTAGTCGTGGGCCACGCGCTCGGACGTGAAGCCGAGCGCCTCGTGGAAGGCGACCGAGCCCGCGTTGGCGGGTGACGTGACGCACCTGACGCGCGTGCGCCCCGCGGCGCGGGCATCGTCGAAGAACCGCTCGTAGAGCTGCCGGCCGAGACCACCGCCGCGATGCTCCGGCGAGACGCCCACGAAGTGGATGTACGCCTCGTCCGGGTCGGTCTGCGAGAGGAAGCCGATCAGGAAGGCGGCGAGCTGGCCATCCTCGTCGTCGGCGACGTAGCTTGTTCCCTCGAAATGGACGAAGAAGAGCTGCGGCAGCATCGGCGCCATGTCGCGGCCGCCCCACCAGGCGTTGACGCGGCCGATGACGCGGCCGTAGTCCGCGGGCTCCGCGTGCCGGATCTCCATGCCCGAACCCTAGACGGGTTCGGACATGGAGCAGTGTCTGACTCCAGTCAGACACCTGCGTCCTGTCTCCGCGGTGAGACGTGGGTGTCCGACTCGAAGTAGGACACCTCAGGTCCAGGCCCTGCACATCGCGTCCACGTGGCGGTGATCGGTGCCGCAGCAGCCGCCGAGCACCGTGAGCGACGGCAGCTGATCCCGGAGCGCCACGTACTCGAGGGCGAGCTCCTCGGGGTTGCCGGCGTCCAGCTCCTCGGCTTCGTCGAGCTCGGCGTGGCTCATGCGCGACGCGTTCGCACGCAGCCCGCGGATCCTGGCCGTCCACTCCGTGCTCGGCTCCAGCACATCGTAGAAATGAGAGGGGTGTGCGCAGTTGACCATGAAGTACGCCGCCGCTCGGTCTGAGCCGGCGTCGACCTCCTCGATCGCCTCCCCGAGCGGCTGGCCGCTCGGGAGCCGCCCGTCCGTCTCGACGGTGAACGAGACCACCGCGGGCAAACCCGCAGCGCCCGCGGCGCGGACGACGCCGAGAGCCTCGTCGACGTACGTCATGGTGATGGCGGTGACGAGGTCGGCGCCGGCCTCCGCGAGCGTCCGGATCTGCGCCCCGTGGTACGAGGCCGCCGCCTCGTCGCTCATCGTCTCGCCGACCACGTAGCCGTCACCACGCGGTCCGATGCAGCCGGAGACGACGATCGGCGTCGACTCCGTCTCGAATCCGTCACGCAACTCGAGGAGGAGCTCCACCGCCCGCCGGTTCAGCGTCTCGAGCTCCTCACCCGAATGCCCGAGCAGCGCGGCCCAGTCCGGGTTGGCACGCCAGGTCGGCGTCTCCAGCACGATCCCGACGCCATGCTCGAGCGCGATGTGCACGTACGGCTCGAAGTAGCGGCGCAGAGCCTCCTCGCCGCCGTCGCGCGCCAGAAGGTCGTAGGCGGCGAAATGCGGCAGATCGTGGCCATCGTGGAAGACGAGCGTCGTCTCGAGCCCGCCGTCCGTCAGGAACAGGGCGTCCTCGAGCTGGGGCAGGGCGTGTCGATAGCGCGCGTGCGCCGGGATCGCAGTCATGAGTGTCCTCCCGAAATCGAGTCGCAATCGGCGACCGCTTCCGAGGCTACGATGCGACCGGCCGCGCCCCCGTACGGCTTACCGAACTCTTGACGGCCCCTTTCGGCCCTGCCTGTCGCAGTACGCTCGGTCGATGCGACGGACCGCGACGTGGGGCGCTCAGCTTCCTGACGCTGCCGTGCTCCGCCGCGCGGGCACTGCAACGCGGCAGATCCGCTCGACGCGGTTCGTGCAGTCGTGACAGCCGGAAGCCCCGGCGCCCTTGTCCTCGTCCAGGACGGCAGCTTCCGGTTCGCGGAGGCGAATGGGCTCGCGGAGCTCGGCAGCCGCATGCGGCTTCGGCCCGGATCGACCGGACGGACGCCGGCGGGTGGTCGCGATGACCGACAGCTATCCACTCTCACCCGCCGCGGACACGGCCTTCCGCCGCCTGCTCGATAGGGCGTTCTGCGGCTGACCGCCGCGGACTACTCGACCGACTCGTCGTCCGCGTCGGCCGGCTCGTCCGGCGGCACCGTGACCGGCTCGGGCTGGACCTCGCCCTCGATGACGCGCATCTCGACCTTGGGCTCGTCGGGCCCTGGATCGACGCGTCGGTCGACGATGATCGTCGAGCCGTCCGTCAGCTCGCGGCCGAGGACGAAGTCGGCGAGCGGGTCCTCGATCAGGCGCTGGATCGCGCGGCGCAGCGGCCGGGCGCCCATCGCCGGGTCGTAGCCCTCTTCGACGAGTAGCTCCTTCGCCTCCTGTGTCAGCTCCACGGTCGCGCCGTGCAACGACATCTGGTCGCGGAGCCGCTTCATCATCAGGTCGACGATCTGCAGGATCTCGCTCTTCTCGAGCTTGTGGAAGACGATGATCTCGTCGATCCGG
>DASSBI010000020.1:0-6368 GCA_035698965.1 Gaiella sp.
GAGTCCGACCTCGTCTGCCGCTACCAGGGTGGTCCGAACGCGGGGCACACGATCGTCGTCGACGGCGAGACGTACAAGATCCGCGCGATCCCGTCGGGGATCGTCGCCGGTGTCGCGAGCGCGATCGGCGCGGGCTGCGTCGTCGACCCGGAGGTGCTGATCGGGGAGCTCGACGAGCTCGAGTCCCGCGGGCACCGGACGGACGGGCTCGTCTTCGTCTCGGGCAACGCCCATCTGATCATGCCGTGGCACGTCGCGCTCGACGGCGCCCGTGAACGGCGCCTCGGCAAGCTGCAGATCGGCACGACGCGTCGCGGGATCGGGCCTGCGTATGCGGACAAGGCGACCCGTATCGGGATCCGCGTCCAGGATCTGCTCGACCCGAAGATCCTGCGGGAGAAGGTCGAGCTCGCCGCGGGCGAGAAGAACGTGTGGCTGGAGCGCGTCTACGGGATCGACCCGTTCGACGCCGAGGATGTCGTCGCGCGCACGCTCGAGCAGGCAGAGCGACTCGCGCCCTACGTGGCAGACACCTCGCTGCTCGTCGACCGCGCCCTGCGCGACGGGCGGCGCGTCCTCTTCGAGGGCGCCCAGGGGACGCTGCTCGATCTCGACCACGGCACGTATCCCTTCGTCACCTCCTCGAGCCCCATCGCGGCCGGCGCCGCGGTCAGCTTCGGCCTCGGGCCGCAGCGGATCGACGAGGTCCTCGGGGTCTCGAAGGCCTACGTGACCCGCGTGGGCGAGGGCCCGTTCCCGTCCGAGATCGACGGGCCGGCGCAGGAGCGGGTGCGTCAGCTCGGCGGTGAGTACGGCACCGTGACGGGACGCGTGCGCCGCTGCGGCTGGCTCGACCTCGTGGCTCTGCGTTTCGCCGTCCGCGTCAACGGCATCACCTCGCTCGCGCTGACGAAGCTCGACGTGCTCTCGTCGTTCGACGAGATCCCCGTCTGCGTGCGCTACCGACTTCCCGACCGATCCGAGACCGAGGACTTCCCGGCGCACCAGTCCGACTTCCACCACTGCGCCCCGGTGTTCGAGACGCTCGCCGGCTGGAACGAAGTCCTGGCCGGCTCCGCCCTCCCCGACGCGGCCGCCGACTACGTCTCCTTCGTCTCGGACGCGCTGGACGTTCCCGTCACCCTCGTCGGCACCGGCGCCTCGCGCGACGCGGTGCTCGCGCTCCAGCCCCAGTAGCGGCTCGATGCGTGTCCTCGTCGTCGGCTCAGGGGGTCGAGAGCACGCTCTCGCGTGGCGCCTCTCATCGTCGCCGGGGCTGACCGAGCTCCATGCTGCGCCGGGCAATCCCGGGATCGCGGCGCTCGCGACGTGCCATCCGGTCGCTGCCGCCGACGCAGAGGGTCTGCTCGGGCTGGCGCGGTTCCTCGGCGCCGATCTCGTCGTCGTGGGGCCTGAGGCTCCCCTGGTCGCCGGCGTCGCCGACGTGCTCCGTCACGCGGGGCTCACGGTCTTCGGGCCGTCGGCCGCGGCGGCGCGGATCGAGGGGTCGAAGTCCTTTGCCAAGGACGTGATGGCGGCGGCAGGTGTCCCGACCGCCGCGTTGCTCGGCTCCGCCCGCGTCCCGTGTGTGCTCAAGGCCGACGGGCTGGCGGCCGGCAAGGGGGTCGTCGTCTGCCGCACGGAGGCGGAGCTCACGGCCGGACTCGAGGTCGCTCGCGGATTCGGCGGCGACGTCGTCGTGGAGGAGCTGCTCGACGGACCCGAGGTGTCGCTCTTCGCCGTCTGTGACGGAGCGGACGCGCTCGTTCTTGCGCCGTCGCGGGACTTCAAGCGTGCCTACGACGGCGACGAAGGCCCGAACACCGGCGGAATGGGTTCGTTTGCGCCGGTTCCGGGTGTCGGCGACGATGCGCTCGACGATCTCGTCGAGACGTGCATCCGCCCCGTCCTCGGCGAGCTGGCTCGCCGGGGGGACTCGTTCGTCGGCACCCTCTTTGCGGGACTGATGCTCACGGCAGACGGCCCCCGCGTGCTCGAGTACAACTGCCGCTTCGGCGACCCGGAGACGCAGTCCGTGCTTCCGCTCGTCGAGGGGGATCTCCTGGCGGCGTTGGCAGCGGCCGCGAGCGGCTCGCTGAGAGGCGTCGCGCTGGGCCGGTTGGCTGCTGCCGCGGTGACTGTGGCGCTCGTCGCCGGTGACTACCCGAGCTCCGGCGATCGCGGAACCACGATCGAGGGGATCGCGGATGCCGAGGCCGAGGGGGCGCTCGTGTTCCACGCCGGCACCGCACTGAACGACGGCAGGCTCGTGACGAACGGCGGACGCCTCCTCGGCGTGACGGCGACGGGGCCGACGCTCGCAGACGCGCGCTCCGCGGCGTACACGGCCGCCGGCCGCATTCGCATCCCAGGCGCCCGTCGCCGGGAGGACATCGCGCGCACCGACGCTCTCGTCGGGTGATGGGCGATTTCCGCAAAGAGCGCCCTTCCCTTGGGGCACCCCATCCCACCACCCACTTTTCATTCTATCGCCGAAACGGGCAACAGTGAGTCACGAGAGTGGGTCGACACTGCACCAACTTCGTCACGGATCGTCGCTCCGGTGCCGCCTCTAGACTGACAGCGTGATCGCTCGCTACGCGCGTCCCGCCATGACCCAGGTCTGGTCGGACGAAGCGAAGCTCGCCAGGATGCTCGAGGTCGAGCTCGCGGCGCTCGAGGGCTGGAGCGCACTCGGCGTGGTTCCCGCTGACGCCATGGCGCGCATCCGGTCCGGCGCGCACCCGCCGTCCGCAGCGCGCGTGGCCGAGCTCGAGCGGGAGACGAACCACGACGTCGCCGCGTTCGTCGACGCCGTCGCCGGATCCCTGGGCAAGGACGGGCGCTGGTTCCACTTCGGTCTCACGTCGTCCGACGTGCTCGACACGGCCCTCGCTCTCACCGTCCAGGACGCCGGGGGGCTCATCCTCGAAGGGCTCGATCGCGCGTTTCGCGCTGTCGTCGACCGGGCCGAGGAGCATCGGGACACGCTCTGCATGGGGCGCACCCACGGCGTCCATGCCGAACCGACGACATTCGGGCTGAAGCTCGCGGGGTGGGCGTTCGGGCTCGACCG
This sequence comes from Gaiella sp., assembly GCA_035698965.1. Classification (GTDB taxonomy): domain Bacteria; phylum Actinomycetota; class Thermoleophilia; order Gaiellales; family Gaiellaceae; genus Gaiella. The sequence goes on from DASSBI010000020.1 coordinate 3,077, forward strand.
CGACCGGGCGCGGATCGAGCGGGCAGTGGCGGGAATGCGGGTCGGAAAGCTGTCCGGGGCGGTCGGCCAGTACGCGGCGATCGACCCGGAGGTCGAGCGGATCGCGTGCGAGCGGCTGGGACTCGACCCGGCGCCGAGCTCGACGCAGATCCTCCAGCGCGACCGCCACGCCGAGCTCCTGTCCGCGCTTGCGCTGCTCGCGTCCTCGCTCGACCGGTTCGCGACCGAGATCCGACACCTCGCGCGCACCGAGGTGCGCGAGGTCGAGGAGCCATTCGCGCGTGGCCAGAAGGGGTCGTCGGCGATGCCGCACAAGCGGAACCCGATCACGGCCGAGCGGATCTGCGGCCTCGCGCGCGTCGTGCGGGCAAATGCGCTGGTCGGCCTCGAGAACGTCGCGCTCTGGCACGAGCGCGACATCTCGCACTCCTCCGCCGAGCGCATCGTCCTGCCCGACTCGTTCCTGGCAGTCGACTACATGCTCGACCGGTTCGCGTGGCTGGTCGAGGGTCTCGTCGTGCGAGCCGAGCGGATGCGCGCCAACATCGATGCCGGGAACGGGCTCTTCTTCAGCCAGCGGCTGCTTTCCGCCCTCGTCGAGAGCGGGATGCCCCGGGACACCGCCTATCGGCAGGTGCAGCGCCATGCGATGCGCGCATGGGAGGAGGGGCTCGACCTCAGAGAGCTCGCCCGCACGGACGCCGATCTGGCCACAAGGGTCGACCTCGACCGCGTGTTCACGCTGGACGCGTACAGCGCTCACGTTCCGACGGTGTTCGACCGGCTGCACGGACTCGCCGCGACGCGCACGGTTCCGGTGCATGCCTGAGGCCCTGCATCTCGGCAGCGGCAAGGTGCGCGAGCTCTACACGCTCGGCGACGACCGGCTCGTGCTCGTCGCCAGCGATCGTATCTCGACGTTCGACGTCGTTCTTCCCACCGAGATCCCTGACAAGGGACGCGTCCTCACCGGGCTGTCCGCGTTCTGGTTCGCACGGACGAGGCACCTCGTCCCGAACCATTTCCTCGCCTTGCGCGACGACGGCCGCTCGCTCGAGTGCCGCCGCCTCGAGATGCTCCCCGTCGAGGTCGTCGTCCGCGGCTACCTCGCAGGATCCGGCTGGACGGACTATCTCGCGACGGGCGAGGTCGGCGGTACGCGGCTCCCTTCGGGACTGCGCGAGTCGGAGCGCCTGCCCGAGCCGATCGTCACGCCGGCCACGAAGGCGACCGAGGGGCACGACGTCAACATCACGGAATCCGACGCCGAGGATCTCTGCGGTCTCGCACCATACCGCGCGGCGCGCGACGCGGCGCTTGCCGTATACGGCTTTGCCGCAAAGCATGCGGAGCAGCGGGGAATCCTGCTGGCAGACACGAAGTTCGAGCTCGGCGTCGACGGCGGCGGGGTCGTGACGCTGGCCGACGAAGCCGTGACCCCGGACTCCTCGCGCTTCTGGCCCGCCTCGGGGTACGCCCCAGGGGGCCCACAGCCCTCCTTCGACAAGCAGTACGTTCGCGACTGGTGCCTCGGGACGGGCTGGGAACGCACCGCGCCGGGGCCCTCCCTTCCGCCCGACGTCGTCAGAGGCACACGGGAGCGATACGTCGAGGCGTTCGAGCTCCTCACCGGAATCCCGTTCGTGCGCTACGTCGAGAATCCGGAGATCGTCCTGTGAGGCTCACGGTGCTGATCCGGCCGAAGACGGGCATTCTCGACCCGCAGGGCGACGCGGTGCAGGCCTCGCTCGCGCATCTCGGGTTCGCCGTGACCGCGGCCCGCGTCGGGCGGCTCGTCGACCTGGAGATCGCGGCTGAGGACGAGGCCGCAGCCCGCAGCGAGGTCGAGCGCATGTGCGCAGAGCTGCTCGCGAATCCTCTCATCGAGAGCTTCGAGATCGTGTCTGGGCAGACGTGAGCGAACGACGCCCGCGGATCGCGGTCGTCACCTTTCCCGGGTCGAACGACGACGGAGACGCCCGGCTCGCGCTCGAGCAGCTCGGCGCCGATGCTGTCGCCGTCTGGCACGCCGCGACGGAGCTCGACTCCGACATCGGCGGCATCGTCCTGCCGGGCGGGTTCTCGTACGGCGACTACCTTCGCTGCGGCGCCCTCGCTCGCAGCGCCCCGGTGATGGACGCCGTCCGCGAGTTCGCAGCCGACGGCGGCCCCGTGCTCGGAATCTGCAACGGTTTCCAGATCCTCTGCGAGGCAGGGCTGCTTCCCGGCGTGCTCCGGCCGAACCGCCAGCTCGAGTTCCTCTGCGCGGACGTCACCGTCGTCGTTGAGTCGACCGGAACTCCGATCACCACCGGGCTGGCTCGAGGCGACCAACTCGTGATCCCCGTCAAGCACGGCGAAGGCAACTGGGTCGCCGACGACGGGCTCTACGCCGAGCTCGTCGAGCGTGGACAGATCGTGCTCCGCTACGCCGAGGACGTGAACGGCTCGCGGGATCGGGTTGCCGGTATCGCCAATCGTGACGGGAACGTCCTCGGCCTGATGCCGCACCCCGAGCACGCCGTCGACCCCCTGCTCGGCCCGACCGGAGGCTTGCCGCTGCTCCAAGGCCTGATCGTCGCCGCATGTGAGCGGCAGGCCGGCTACGCGCTCGGCCCTCGCTGACGCGGTTGCACGCGCTCACATGCGCATCACCTCCAGTGCCTGCCGTAGCTCGGGCGCCCGCTCCAGCACCGCCCCGAGCTTCGCGAGATCGCGCTCACGAAGGGTGACCGGCCCGCGGCGGGACGCGCCGTCCCTCGCATAGGAGAACCGCACCAGGCGCTCGCCCGCCTCGGTCTCCAGCAGCTCCACCTTCGTCATGAACCGCTTCTCTCCGGCCCGCTGGGGGACGGACACCTCTTCGATGGTCTTCGCCTTTCCCCAGGGGGTCGTCACTGTCGCCACGGAAGGCAACCTAGCGGGGCATGTGTGTCGTGTCCGTGCCGAGATTGTGCCAACTCTGCGACGATGCGACGATGCTCGCGTTGTGGCAGGCGGAGTGGTGCCCTTATTCGCACCGCGTCCGACTGCGGCTGACCGAGCTCGAGCTGGACTGGATCGCTCGCACGATCCCCGTCGACCGTGCGGAGCGTGACGCCATGGAGGCAGCAACCGGAACCCGCTCGATTCCGACCCTCGTGGATGGGGACAGCATCGTCCAGGGAGCCGACGAGATCGTCGCGTATCTCGACGCTCGCTATGCCGAGCCGCACGGCGCGAGACGGCATCGGGCCCAGATGCGCGCCGAGTGGTCGCACTGGCTCGAGCTCGAGGGCGGCGGGCAGGGCTC
>DASSBI010000021.1:0-3356 GCA_035698965.1 Gaiella sp.
CGCATCTCCGCGCTCGACCCGCTCTCGCGCGAGGCGCGCGAGCTGCGGACGTTCTTCTTCTCGGGGGCGGCCGAGGCCGACCTGGACGGACAGGGCCGGGTGCTCGTCCCGGCCGCCCTCACCCGCCATGCCGGCCTCGAGCGCGAGGTCATCGTGGCCGGCAACTACGACCACCTCCAGCTGTGGAGCCCAGCCGCCTGGGAGCAGCACCTGCATGCCGTCGAAGGGAGCGCCGAACATGCTGCCGAACGTCTTGCCGCACGCGGACTCTGATCACATCCCCGTCCTCGCCGACGAAGTGCGCGAGCTTCTCGCCGTTCGGCCCGGGGAGACGGTCGTCGACGCGACCTTCGGCGCGGGCGGGCACGCGAGGCTCCTCGCGCAGGATCTCGCGGGGCGGGGCAAGCTCGTCGCGATCGACCGCGACCCGGGCGCCAAGTCGTACTTCGACCGCTTCAAGGCGGCAGCGGGGGTCGAGGTGCGCTTCCTGCGCGGCGATTTCGCGGTCGTGTTGACCCAGCTCGCGACGAACGGCATCGGCGCGGACGCGATCCTGCTCGACCTCGGCATCTCGTCGATGCAGGTCGACCGACCCGAGCGGGGCTTCTCGTACGCGACCGACGCGCCGCTCGACATGCGGATGGACCCGTCGTCCGAGACGAGCGCAGCCGAGATCGTCAACACGTGGGACGAGCGCGAGCTGGCCACCATCTTCCGGCGCTACGGTGAGGAGCGATACGCGACGCCGATCGCGCGGGCCATCGCCCGGCAGCGCGCCGGACGTCCGTTCACCCGGACGGGCGAGCTCGTCGACACGATCAAGCTTGCGATCCCCACGCCGGCGCGCTTCGGCGAAGGTCATCCTGCCAAGCGGGTCTTCCAGGCGCTGCGCATCGCCGTCAACGACGAGCTCGGCCAGCTCGAGGCGGCGTTGCCCGCGGCGCTCCAGATGCTCCGCCCCGGCGGCCGCCTCGCGGTGATCTCGTTCCACTCGCTCGAGGACCGGATCGTCAAGCGGTTCGTCGCCGAGCAGGCGAAGGGCTGCACGTGCCCGCCCGACTTCCCGGTATGTATCTGCGGAAAGGAGCCGACCTTGCGCTCGCTCACGCGCAAGCCCGTGCGGCCCGGCAGGCACGAGACCGACACCAACCCGCGGGCCGCGTCTGCACGGCTGCGCGTGGCGGTGAAGGCCTGATGTCGACGATCGCGCAACCGGCACTGCGGCGCGCCCGCCCCGGGCGCTCGGCGTTCACGGGCGGCGTGCTCTGGATCGTGCTCGTCGCGGCCCTGCTTGCAGGCGTCGTCGCGATCAACGTTCTCGTCCTGCGCCTCAACGTGCAGCTCGACGACCTTCGCCACGACCGTGCCGAGCTCAAGGCCGAGATCGCGTCCACGCGGGCGCAGCTCTCGAGCGCCTCCGCCAACGCACGCATCGAGACCGAGGCTGCGTCGAAGCTCGGCCTGGTCGAGGCCGACCCCAACGCCACGACCTACCTCCGGCTGCAGCGGTGAAGCACCAGAAGCGGGCGAACTCGAGGATCCGCCTGCTCGTGCTGGCCTTCGTCGGCCTCTTCGCGGTCGCCCTCGTGCGCGCAGCGTGGATCCAGGTCGTCGACGGCAACGCCTACGCGGCGATGGCCTCGAAGCAGCAGCGGGAGACGATCGAGATCCCCGCGGGCCGCGGCACGATCTTCGACCGCACCGGTGAGCCACTCGCGATCGGCGAGCTCGCGACGACCGTCTACGCCGACCCGCGCCACATCGTCTCGCCGAGGAATGCGGCGATCAAGGCGGGGCAGATTCTCGGCATCGACCCGGACTCCGTTTTCGGAGGCCTTTCCGATCGCACGAAGCGATTCGTCTACGTCGAGCGCAAGGCCGATCCCGCGAAGGCGAAGTCGCTCCAGAAGCTCGGGCTCGCGGGCATCGGCTTCTATCCCGAGGAGCGGCGGACCTACCCGCAGGGGCGCGTCGCGGCCCAGCTCCTCGGCTTTGCGGGAACCGACAACAGCGGCCTCGACGGGCTCGAGGGCTCACTCGACAAGAAGCTCGCCGGCAAGCCGGGCTACGAGATCGTGGTGCGGGACCCGGCGGGGCAGGCGATCGACGTCGTCACCTCGCGCAAGGAGCGAGCGGGGAAGAACGTGGTGCTGACACTCGACCACCAGCTGCAGGCGACCGCCGAGCAGCTTCTGGCGACGGCCGTGCACCGCTGGAGCGCGAAGGGTGCGACCGCGATCGTGATGGATCCGCGCACCGGCTCGATCCTCGCGATGGCGAACGCGCCGACCTTCGACGCGAACCGGTTCTCCACCGCGCCTGCCGACGAGCGCCGTAACCGCGCCGTTACCGACCTATACGAGCCTGGCTCGACGTTCAAGATCGTCACCATCGCCGGCGCGCTCGAGGACAACGTCGTCACGCCCGACACCTCGTTCACGCTCGCGCCGACGATCCAGGTCGCCGACCGTGTGATCCACGAGTCGCACATCCGCGGCACCGAGCGGATGACGGTGCGGCAGATCCTCTCCGAGTCGTCGAACGTCGGCACGATCACGATCGCGAAGGACCGGCTCGGTGGCCCGGAGCTCGCCCGCTGGATCTCGCGCTTCGGGTTCGGCAAGACGAGCGGCTCCGACCTGCCGGGCGAGAGCCCCGGGATGGTGCTGCCGTACGACCGGTGGTCGGGCTCGACGATCGGGAACGTGCCGATCGGGCAGGGGATTGCAGTGACGCCGCTGCAGATGGTGAGCGCGTACGCCGCGATCGGGAACGGCGGCGTGATGCCGACGCCCCACGTGATCGCGAAGATCGGCGGCCGCAAGGTGCATCACGCGGCCGGGCGACGTGTCGTCTCGAAGTACACGGCCGACCGCATGACGGCGATGTTCCGCGACGTGGTCGTCGAGGGCACGGGCACCGAGGCCGCGATCCCGGGCTACACGGTGGCCGGGAAGACCGGCACGGCGAACAAGGTCGAGAACGGCAGGTACGTCTCCAAGTACGTCGCGTCGTTCGTCGGGCTCGTCCCCGCGCGCAAGCCGCGCCTCGCGATTCTCGTGATGGTCGACGAGCCGCACGGCCAGATTTGGGGCGGCGTCGTCGCGGCACCGATCTTCCGTGACCTCGCCCGGTTCTCGCTCCAGTACCTCGAGGTGCCGCCCGATGCGCCCGAACTGAAGGCCTCTACGTCCGCCTCTGCGCAGTAGGCGCGCCACTACTATCGCGCTGATGGAGCTCGACGCGCTGATCCGCGCGCTCGCGCCGGGTGACGTGATCGGGCGACGGGCCGTCGAGATCTCGGACCTCGCCTACGACACGCGCCGCGTCGGCGACGGCACGCTGTTCTTCTGCGT
>DASSBI010000022.1:0-3078 GCA_035698965.1 Gaiella sp.
CAACGCGGACGTGCGGGCCTGCTCGGCCCTACTATAGCCCCCTGCATGGAGCCCGCCCGCCTCGGGACGAGCAAGCGGAGGCCGCGGCGCGGCTCGATCGAACGGCCCGTCGACCTCCGCCTCGCCCGCAATCTCGCGGCCTTCCTGGCGCTCCCGTTGCTCCTCGTGGTGTTCACGATGGCGCGCACGGGGCCGCTGCCGGCCCCCGATCTCCCGCCGGCGTTCGACGGCGCGACCGCGGCGGCGCTGACCGTCGAGCTGGCCGGCGACAACGCGAACCGCGTTCCCGGCTCGCCGGGAGCCGCCAGTGCGGCGCAGTGGTACCGCGACAAGCTCGCGCTCTACGGGCTCGCCGTCCGCGAGGACGCCTGGCGCGAGGACGTCGCGGGCCTCGGTCGCGTCGAGCTCCGCAACCTGGCGACTGTCGTCCCCGGGACGCTCGACGAGACGATCGTCTTTGTTGCGCATAGAGACAACAACGGCCTCAGCGCGGGGGCCAACTCGGACGCGAGCGGAACCGCTGCCCTCGTCGAGCTCGCGCGCGCGTACGCGACGGCGGGAACCACGGAGTCCGCGCGCACGCCGCTGCACACCCTCGTCTTCCTCTCGGCGGACGGCGGTGCGTACGGGTCGCTCGGCGTCGCGCGGTTCACGCAACGCTCGCCGCTCGCACGCCGGGCTGTCGTCCTCGTTTCGCTCGACGGGATCGCCGGGAGCGCCGAGCCGCGGCTCGAGATCGGCGGGCTCGATGCGCATTCTCCACCGCCGGCGCTCGTCCACACGGCCGACGCGCGCGTGGCCGTCGAGAGCGGGAACACGCCGGCGCACCCCGGCGTGCTCGACCAGGTCGTCTCGCTCGGGCTTCCCTTCGGCTTCGGCGCGCAGGCGCCTGCGCTCGGCAGCGGGATCCCGGCGGTCCGGATCACGACGGCGCCCGACGGTGGGACGCCCCCCGGCGGCGACGAGCTCGCCGGGCTCGACCGCACGAGGCTCACACAGCTGGGGCGCGCGTCGGAGACGCTGCTCACCTCGCTCGATGCGGCGGTCGAGCTGCCGACGACGACCGGCGGTGCGATCTACCTCGGCGAGCGCGCAGTCCGCGGCTGGGCGTTCGAGCTGCTGCTCCTGGTCGCGGTCGTTCCGTTCGGCGGAGCCGCGCTCGACCTCCTCTCCCGCTGCCGCCGGCGGCGTCTCGCGCTTGCGCCCGCCGGCCGCGCGTTGCGGCGGCGGTTCGGGCTCTGGCTCGTCTTCGTCGTGCTGCTCGGCGTCGCGGCTCTGGCCGGTGCGCTGCCGGTTTCGCCGCAGCTTCCACCGCCCCCAGACCAGCCACCCGTGGACCGCTGGCCGGTCGGTGTGATCGCGCTGGGCCTGATCGTGGCGGCGCTCGTCTGGCTCCGGGCACGCGCCCGGCTGATCCCGCGGGCTCGCGCACGGCCCGAGGAGGATCTCGGCGCCTACGCGGTCGCGTTCGTCGCTCTCCTCGCAACCGCCGCCTGGACAGCGCTCGTCTCCCCGTACACCCTCGTCTTCCTGCTGCCGTCGCTCTACGCCTGGCTCGCGCTGCCGCAACTCCGTCGGGGTCCCGGCTGGCTCACGGACGTCACCTTCGGGATCGGCCTTTCCGGCCCTGTGCTCGCGGTCGTAGTCCTCGCAAAACAGCTCGACCTCGGTCTGCGCGCGCCGCTCTACGCGGCGTCGCTCCTCACGACCGGCGTCGTCCCGTGGGGCGCCACGCTCGCGCTCGCGGCGTGGGCCGCCGTCGCGAGCTTCATCGGCGCGATCGCCGCTGGTCGCTACACCGCGCCGAGCGGCAGGTAGCGCGCCGTCGAGCCTTCGGCGAGCTCGCCTTCCCCGCGCGGCACGTGGACGATCGCGTCCGCCGCGGCGGCGCGCACGATCATGTGCGAGTCCTGGCCCTCGATCGGCTGGAGCACCGCGCCCGCGTCGGACATCTCCAGGCGCGCCCGCTGGAAGTCGTCGCGGTGCGGGTTCCGGCGGGCGGACGCGCCCAGGACGCCGAGCCGGAACTGCGGTGACGGGTCGAGCGCCCCCTGCAGCGCGCGCAGCGCCGGGACGACGAAGAGCAGCGCTCCGACGAGCGACGACACGGGGTTCCCCGGCAGACCGAAGACGAGGGTGCGACCCCGGGTGGCGAACGAGATCGGCTTTCCGGGGCGCATCGCGACCCGCCAGAAGACCTCCTCCGCACCGAGCTCCGCGAGCGTTCCGCGGACGAGATCGTGCGGGCCGACCGACACGCCGCCGGAGGTGACGAGAACATCCGACTCGAGGCCGCGCTCGAAGGCGGTGCGGTGCGCGGCCGCATCGTCCGAGGCGGTCTCGTGTGGGGCGACCTCGGCGCCGGCGGAACGAAACACGGCCGCGAGCATCACGCCGTTCGACTCGTAGATCTCACCGTCGCCGAGCGTCCCGCCGGGCGGGCGGAGCTCGGTGCCCGTCGTGACGACGGCGACGCGGGGTCGCGCTCCGCAGATCGGCCGGGCGACCCCCGCGGCTGCGAGCGCCGCGATGCGCGAGGACGAGAGCGTCGTGCCAGCCGGGACGACACGGTCGCCGGCGCGGACGTCGCCGCCGAGGGGCCGTACGTTCGCGCCCGGCTCGGCCGCCGGCACCTCCACGGCGTCGTCGCGTTCCGTGACGAGCTCGATCGGCACCACGGCGTCCGCACCCTCGGGCACGACCCCGCCGGTTGCGATTCCCATTGCCTCGCCGGCGACGAGCGCCCGCGGAACGGGCTTGCCCGCGGCGACGTGCGCGACGACCGGGAGCGTTCCCGGCGTGTCGGCCGCCCGGAGAGCGAACCCGTCCATCGCCGAGCTCGGAAAGCGCGGCAGGTCGACGACAGCGCGAGCATCCTCCGCGAGCACGCGCCACGCTGCCTCCTCGAGTGGGACGGGCTCCCCCGGGAGGGGCGCCGCGCGCGCGAGGACCTGCGCGAGCGCGTCCTCGACGGAGACGGGATCGGCCACGGCGCTGACGGTACACACGGGGTACGCTCGGGCGCGTGATCTCTGTCGTCGTCCCCGTCCGTGACGAGGAGCTCACCGTCGAGCGGCT
>DASSBI010000023.1:0-4975 GCA_035698965.1 Gaiella sp.
GCTGGAGGTACAGCGTGTTGAAGAAGAACATCGCGAACAACCCCGCCGCGACGATCAGCATCGCCACGTTCGCGCCGCGCACCGTCTTGACCGAGAAGATCGAGAGACGCACGAGCGGCTCGGCGGAGCGGCTCTCGATGACCACGAAGGCGACGAGCAGCAGGACGGCGAGCGCGAGGAAGCCGAGCACCTCGGCGGAGCCCCAGCCGGCCTCGGCCGAGCGGACGATCCCGTAGACGAGCGCGATCAGACCGGCGGTAACGGTCGTCGCGCCGGCGAGATCGAAGCTCTTGTGCCCATGCTCGTCCTTCGACTCGGGCACGAAGCGCAGGGAGAAGAAGAAGGCGGCGATCCCGACGGGGATGTTGACGAAGAAGATCCACGGCCACGAGAACGCCTCGACGAGGAACCCGCCGAGGACGAGGCCGACCGCGCCGCCGCCGACGGCGATCGCCGCCCAGACGCCGAGGGCCTTCGTGCGCTCGGGGCCCTCGCGAAACGTCGTGGTCACGATCGACAGAGCCGCCGGGGAGACGAGCGCTGCGCCGAGGCCCTGGATGCCGCGCGAGACGATCAGCATCGTCTCGCCGGTCGCGATCCCGCAGACGAACGAGGCCGCCGTGAAGAGCACGAGCCCGGCGAGGAAGACGCGCTTGCGCCCGATCAGGTCGCCGGCGCGCCCGCCCAGCAGGAGAAACCCGCCGAAGAGCAGTGCGTAGGCGTTGACGATCCACTGCAGGCTCGACTCGGAGAGGCCGAGGTCGGCCTGGATCGAGGGCAGCGCGACATTCACGATCGTGGCGTCGAGGATGACCATGAACTGCGCGAGGCAGACGAGGACGAGGACAAGCCAGGGGTTGACGCCGTGCGCGCGTGCGTTCACGTGTCCGAAGGTACCGGCCCCGTCGAGGGCTACGAGGTTCGGCTACCCGCACTTCTTCGCGGCCTCGGCTCTGGATACGCGGCCGTCTCCGGCCAGCCGTTGCGGCTGTATCACGCGAGGCACCGAGCGGAGTCGCACGAACAGGGTGCTTGCCGCGATGACGACCGACGTGCCTGCGGGGCGACGGAGACGTGGCGGAGGGCGCTTCGTGCGGCCCGCGCTGCGGATGACGTCAAACCCGACGGGAGGTGGCGCCCCCGACCTTGGACGAAACGCCCGATACCAAGCGGAGCGTGGAGCCCGGTTCCTGCCCGGGCTCCACGCTCTGGCCCATGGCTCAGCGGCTGTCCTGGAGACGCTCGTGCGCGCCAAAGGTCAGCCGTTCGTCCGAGCGCAGGATGCCTGGCAGGACGGTGGCCGCCAGGTACACCCCGGCGAGCCCGACAGCTCCGTACACGATGCGCGACGCCGGATTCGTCGTTCCGAACGTCTCACCGAAGATCTCGGCAACGAGGTCCCACTCGAACAGGGCCACGAGACCCCAGTTGAGCGCGCCGACGATCACGAGGATCAGCGCCAGAGCATTCAGGATCTTCATCTCTTCGCCTCCTCAGTTGCTCTCGGGGGATACCTGTCCGCGCCAAGCACCGGACTCGGCGCCACGGCTCTCGATCAGCGTCTTGAACCTCTCGAGATCGCCGCGCAACTGCGACTTGGCGACGCCCGTGACGTCCGCCGCCTTCTCCATGAGGCCCTCGGGCTCGGCATCCATCTGGACAGCGATCTGGCTCCGGTCGTCGGCGAGCCGGTGGAAGTCCACCACCCCGGCGTGCTCGTGCCCGCTCGTGCTCTTCCAGGCGATACGGGTGTCCGGAACCTGTTCGGTCACCTCGGCGTCGAACTCCTGGGTCTTGCCGGCAATCGTCACCCGCCAGTGCAGGTTGGTGTCGTCCAGCTGGCGCACCTCGTCGACGTGCTCCATGAAGCTCGGAAACTCCTCGAACTGCGTCCACTGGTTGTACGCGGTCGAGACCGGAACCTCGACATCGATCGTCTCGGTCATGCGGGACATGGCTGTGCTCCTTCTTCTCGGTTTGACATGATGTCTAAGTTCCCGTTGACACTCTGTCTAAACCACTGATGTCCGAACCGCTGACGATCGCCGAGCTTGCAACGGCAACAGGCCTCAACCCCGCAACGCTCCGGGCCTGGGAGAAGCGCTACGGGTTCCCCATCCCGAGGCGAGGTGCCGGTGGGCAGCGCAGATACCAGCCCGAGGACGCCCGCGCGATCGCGGAGGTCTTGGCGGAGCGCGCCGGCGGAGCCACGCTTGCCGGTGCGATCGCGAGAGTCCGCAACCGGGCCGCGCCGCGTCCCGGCTCGCTCTTCGCTCCCCTCCTCGACGCACGGGGCGCCGCGCCCAGGCGCGTCTCGAGACGAACGATGCTCGCAACGAGCCGGGCAGTCGAGGACGAGCTGTCTGCCCGGGCGGAGCGCGGCCTGCTCGTCGGCGCGTTCCAGAAGCGACGCTTCTACGACCGCTCGTCCGCTCGGTGGCGGGATCTCGAGCGCGGCTCCATCAGCACGATGGTCTTCGCCGACTTCGAGCGAGCCGGAAAGGCCGAGGATCGACCAGCGCAGGTGCCCCTTCCCGTGCGCTCGCCACTCGCGCGCGAGTGGGCGATCGTATGCCTGGCGCTGCGCGCGTCCGTTGTGCTCGTGGGACGCGAGCTACCTGGGTCGAGTGACGCGCACGGGCGCACGTTCGAGCTCCTGTGGAGCATCGATCCCGAGCTCGTGCGCTCCTCGCTCGAAATCTCCGTAGCGGCGGCCGACCAGGTCGCGCCCGCTGTCGCAGCAGCGTTTCGGCAAGAGCTCGAGGTGTTTCCGCAGTCGATCGGGCCGGATGCCGGCTTCGCGAGCGCACTGACCTGCAGGACGATCGCGTATCTCGACGCCAGCAGCGGTGACGACAGCGCGTAGGGGCAGAGCGTAGGATGGACGACCGATGGCGAGGTTCTTGCACACCATGCTCCGCATCACCGATCCCGGGCGAAGCCGCGGCTTCTACGAGGCGCTCGGCTTTTCCTTCACGCGGGAGATGGACATCGTCAGAGAAGGCGAGCTCGAGGCGACGAACTACTTCTTCTCGCTCGGCGACGCAGAGAACGTCCTCGAGCTGACGTACAACCATGACGGGCGCTCGTACGAGCTCGGGACCGCCTACGGGCACATCGCGGTCGGTGTCGACGACCTCGACGGCACGCTCGCGGCCCTGAAGGGCTCCCACGGCATCGAGCCCGAGCGACCTCCATACCAGGTCACCGAGGGCGGCTCGCGCATCTGCTTCGTGAGAGATCCCGACGGGTACCGCATCGAACTGATCGAGCGCTCGGACTGAGGCTCCGCCAGAGATCTGCGGGCCAGAGGGCTCGCAGCGAGGTGCTGTTTCGGCGGCACATTTAACAACTACAACGTTGTATAGTAGTATCTAGTCCTCGATCCGTTCCAACGTCAGGGAGTCCTCCGATGCAGCTTCCTCATCCTCTTCCCGAGCCCGTCGTCGAGCTGATCGCGCGCCGTTTTCGCGTTATCGGCGAGCCGATGCGCATCCGGATCCTCGACCGCCTGCGCGACGGCGAGGCGACCGTCGCCGAGCTGACGGATCATCTCGCCACGTCGCAGCAGAACGTCTCCAAGCACCTCGGCGTCCTCCACGAGGCCGGGATCCTCGGCCGCCGCAAACAGGGGACGCACACCCTGTACGCGATCGCAGACGAGAGCGTCCTCGGCCTGTGCGAGCAGGTCTGCGGCGGGCTGCAGCGTCAGTTCTCGGACCTCGCCGAGCTCGTCGGAGGGGCGCTGCGATGAGCTGCTCACGACTGTCCCTGACACGAGCGCTCTTCGCGCTCGCCGGGACGATGACGCTGCTCGCAGTCGTCCTCGCCGTGACGGTGAGCCCGTGGTTCCTGCTGCTGGGCGTCTTCGTCGCCCTCAACCAGTGGCTCTTCGCGCTCGTGGGGGCGTGCCCCGTGTCGATCGTCCTCGGACGGTCGCCCTGCTTCCGCGGGGAGGCTTCGCCATGAGCGTCGTCAGCCAGGGATCGACGACGGGCGAGGCTGAAGGCACGCCCGGGACGCCCGCCGCGCCCGCAACGGCCGTCAGGGTCGGCCCGATCGGGCGCCTCGGCCGCTGGACGGCCGGGCACGTCCGGCTTGTCGTGATCGTCTGGGCGGTCGTCGCCGTAGGTCTCGGCACGCTCGCGCCGAAGGCCGAGCATGCGCTCTCCGGCGCCGGCTGGGAGGCCTCCGGCTCGGAGTCCCTGGCCGCGCGCAAGGCGATCGATGCCTCGTTCGCCGGGCAGGGCGGCTACGCCCTCATGGTCGCCGTCCACGGAACCGGCAACCTCGACGCGACGGTGGCCGAAGCCATCCGCATCCTCGAGTCCGATTCCCGTGTGTCGACGGTCGCGCCGCCGCAGGTCTCGCAGGACGGCCGTACCGTGCTGCTGAGCGGCGGGGCGGCGGCGAGCCCGACGGAGATGGTGCGCGCCGCGGACGACCTCGAGGGGAAGCTCGCCGACCTCTCGCACGGCACGACGACCGTCAGCCTCACCGGAGCGCCGGGCATGTGGTCGGACTTCAACGGGGCGAACAAGAGCGCGATGCTCAAGTCGGAGATCATCTCCTGGCCCGTCACGCTGGCGATCCTCATGCTCGCGTTCGGATCGCTCGTCGCGGCGGGCCTGCCGCTGCTCCTCACGATCCTCGGGCTGATGGCCTCGGCGGGGAGCCTCTTCCTGATCACGCACCTGTTCGACGTGTCGATCTGGTCGATGAACTTCGCGCTCATGTTCGCCCTCGCGCTCGGCATCGACTACGCGCTCTTCATCGTCGCCCGCTTCCGCGGGGCGCTTTTCGGCTCGGGGGCGCCGACGCGCGACGCCGTGGCGACGACGATGGACACGGCCGGCAAGGCCGTGCTCTTCTCCGGCGTCACGGTGCTCATCTCGCTGTCGGCGGTGATGCTCGTCCCGAGCCCGGCCTTCCGCTCGATGGCGCTCGGGATCATGCTCTCGGTCGTCTTCATCCT
>DASSBI010000024.1:0-3934 GCA_035698965.1 Gaiella sp.
GCCCACGGCCTCACGACGCGGTACGTGACGAGCGAGACGTTCACGAACGACTTCATCAACTCGCTGCGCGACAAGCGGATCGAGGGGTTCAAGCACCGCTACCGCGCGTACGACGTGCTGCTCATCGACGACATCCAGTTCCTCGAGGGCAAGGAGCGGATCCAGGAGGAGTTCTTCCACACCTTCAACTCGCTCTACGAGGCAGGCCGGCAGATCGTGATCTCGTCGGATCGGCCGCCGAAGGAGATCGCCACCCTGGAAGACCGGCTGCGCTCCCGGTTCGAGTGGGGGCTGATCACCGACATCCAGCCTCCGGATCTCGAGACGCGCATCGCGATCCTCCGCAAGAAGGTCACGACCGACGGGATCGCCGTCACCGACCCGGAGGTGCTGACGTTCATCGCCGGACGGGTCACGACGAACATCCGTGAGCTCGAGGGCGCGCTCACGCGGGTCGTCGCCTTCTCGTCCCTGACGGCGCTGCCGCTCGACGTCGAGCTCGCCGAACAGGTGCTGCGCGACCTCTTCCCACCGAGCGGAGACCTTCCCGACGTCACTATCGGCCGGATCCAGGAAGCGGTCTGCGAGCGGTTCTCGCTGACCGTGCAGGAGCTCGTCAGCCCTCGCCGCTCGCAGGCGGTGGCCTATCCTCGACAGGTTGCGATGTACCTGTCCCGCGAGCTCACCGACGCGTCGCTCCCGAAGATCGGAACCGAGTTCGGCGGGCGCGACCACACGACCGTGATGCACGCGAACGCCAAGATCACGCGCATGATCAAGGAGGACAGGGCTGTGTACAACCTCGTGCAGGACCTCACGGCCCGGATCAAGCATCGTGGATAGATCGGCGCGAGCGGGCCGGCGGTCTCGGCGGGCTGGGGGTCCGGTGGACATCCCGGCGTCCGGGACCCACCGCTCGATCCCGCATGACCACTGCGTTTGGCTCCGTCTTCCCCGTCGTCCACACTCCCTATGACTACGACGAAAGGTTTAAGAGAGAAATGATGGAAACGGACATCGCCGTGGGCTCGGGGATTCGCGTCGTCGTCGAGCGGGACGTACTGGCCAGCCGGCTCGCACTCGTTGCGAGAGCGTCGTCGTCGCGCGGCGCCGTCCAGGTGCTCGGCGGCATCCTGCTCCGGGCTCGGGACGGCTTGCTCGAGGTCGAGGCGACGGACATGGAGCTCTCGCTCCGCACCACGGTTCCGGCGAGCGTCGAGGACGAGGGCGCGATCGTCGTCCCGGCGAAACTGCTCGGCGATGTCGTCCGGCTGCTGCCGGCGACCGAGGTGACGATCGCCCACAAGCCCGAGGACGGCGTCGCGACGATCGAGGCGGGCTCCTACACGGGCCGGATGAACGTCTTCGCGGCCGAGGACTTCCCCAAGCTGCCGGCGATCGACGTGCCGCTGCACGAGATCGAGGCCGTCTCGCTGCTCGACACGGTGCAGCGAGTCTCGCGCGCCGCATCCCGCGACGAGTCTCGCCCGGTGCTCACGGGGATCCTCGTCCGGTTCGAGGGGTCGAAGCTGACCATGGCGGCCACCGACTCGTATCGGATGGCGGTCAAGGAGACCGAGCTCGAGACCGCCGGCCCTGAGCTCGAGGCAATCATCCCGGCGAGAGCGCTCGACGAGCTGGGGCGCGTCGCGGCGGGGGCGGAGACGGTGCAGCTCGGCGTGAACGAGAACCACGTGATCTTCGGTGCCGGAGACGCGTGGCTCACGACCCGCAGGATCGACGGGCAGTTCCCCAACGTTGCGCAGCTGAAGCCGGAGACCTTCGACGTCGAGCTCGAGGTGAACCGCGCGGAGGTGCTCGAGGTCGTTCGCCGTGCCGCGGTGATGGCGCAGCGCAACACCCCGCTGCGGCTCCGCTTCGCGGAGGGCGAGCTGACGATCTCCGCGCAGAGCCAGGACGTCGGGGAGACGCGCGAGTCGCTCGCCGTCGCCTACGCAGGAGAGCCGCTCGAGATCGGGTTCAACGCGGAGTTCCTGCGCGAGGGGCTCGAGTCCGTGACGTCCGACGGCGTCCAGCTGAAGCTCATCAACCCGCTTCGGCCCGGGCTCCTGAGCGCCGACGGCGACGCGTTCTGGTACCTGATCATGCCGATCCGGCTCGCGGGCTAGAGGAGGCTTCCGGACCTGATCGTGGAGCAGGTTGCGCTCCGCGACGTGCGCTCGTATCCGCGGCTCGAGCTCGAGCTCGAGGCAGGGCTCGTCCTCGTCACGGGCCGAAACGGCGCCGGCAAGACGAACTTGCTCGAGGCGGTTCACCTCGCGACGCAGGGGCTCTCGTTTCGGACGCGTCAGGACAGCCAGATCGTCCGACGAGGCGCGGACGAGGCTCTCGCGCGGGTCTCCGGCAGCCGAGGCGCGGTGGGGGTCGTGTCGGAGGTCAGAATCTCCACACGGGAGCCGAAGCGGATCCGGTGGAACGGCGCCGCCCTCGCGTCCGCGGAAGAGCTGCGCTCCCGTTTGCACGCGCTCGCCTTCACGCCGGACAGGCTCGCGGTGGTCAAGGGCGGCCCCGCGACCCGACGCGCGTACTTCGACCGCGTGCTCGCGCGGACGCTCCCCGCTCGAGCGGACGTGCCGACCGCCTATGCGGCGGCTCTCGGGCAGCGCAATGCCGCCCTGCGCCGTGTGGCGGCAGGCATGTCCGACGGCTCTGCACTCGAGCCGTGGACGAACCAGGTCGTGGCGCTCGCGGCAGAGCTCGTCGAGGCGCGCAGCCGCGTGCTCGAGCTCCTGGCGCCCGCCTTCGCCGAGCGCGCGGATGAGCTCGGGCTCGAATCCGCATCGCTCGGCTACGACGCCGACCCACCTTCCCGGACGGCGCTCGACGAACGCCTGACGCGCGACCTCGAGCGCGGCACCACCGGGCTGGGGCCGCACCTCGACGAGATCCGCATCCTCGCCGGCGACCGCGACCTCCGCACGTACGGATCGCAGGGCGAGCAGCGGATGGCCGTGCTGTCGCTCCTGCTCGCCGAGTCCGAGGTGCTGGCAGACCAGGTCGGCGTGCCGCCGCTGCTCCTCCTCGACGACGCCCTGTCGGAGCTCGACGCCGGTCGCCGGCGCGTCCTCAGCGACCGCCTGGGCGCGAGCGGCCAGACACTCGTGACGGCAACGGGCGCGGAGGCCCTCCCGCTCGCGCCGGCGCAGCTCCTGGTCGTCACTCCCGGCTCGGTCGAATCGGGCTGATGGAGCGCCTGGACGGATCGGTGCGCCGCGCGCTGCGAGGCGCGGGCGTCCCCGACGCCGGGGTGCTCGCCGCGGTGACGCGCGCGTGGCCGGACGCGGTCGGGCCCGCCATCGCCCGGGCGGCGTGGCCGCAGCGGGTGGCCCGCGACGGCACTCTCCACGTCACCGCCGAGTCCTCGACCTGGGCGTTCGAGCTCGGCCGGCTGGAGGAGGAGATCCGCGCGAAGCTCCGGGCCGAGCTCGGCGACGCGACTCCTCCAGCGCTGCGGTTCGCGCCCGGCCCGGTGCCCTCCCCCGGAGCCGAGGAACGCGAGCAGCCGTCGGTCGCTCCGCCGACCCCCGAGGACGACGCGCGAGCGGCCTCGCTGACGGCCGGAATCGACGACCCGGAGCTCCGCGAGGCAGTCCGTCGCGCCGCTGCGGCGAGCCTCTCCGCGGCCCGCGACGGCCGCACTGTCTGATATACTTCACCGACGCCGCAAAACCCCTGTTTTGCAGGCTTTTTTCTCTTCAGGAGGGCCGTGACGGAGACCGCTTACACCGGAAAGGACATCACTGTTCTCGAAGGGCTCGAGCCGGTCCGGCTCAGGCCCGGGATGTACATCGGCTCGACCGGTTCACGGGGCCTCCATCACCTGGTCTACGAGGTCGTCGACAACGCCGTCGACGAGGCGCTCGCGGGCCGCAACGACTTCGTCGAGGTGCGGCTGCACCCCGACCACTCGGTG
>DASSBI010000025.1:0-3077 GCA_035698965.1 Gaiella sp.
GAGCCCGAGAGCTTCGGTGCCCGCTCGGGGACGGCCGTCACCGGCCGTGCCTGGAGCACGACGAGCGCGTCGGGAAGCCGGCGGCCGCGCGCGAGCGCCCACTCCACGTCCTGGTGGGCGCCGTAGTGGCGCTCGACGCGGCGCGCGACCTCGACGAGCGCGGCCAGGTGCTCCTCCTGCAGACACGCCTCGCTGCGCCTGTCCTCCGGGACCTCGACGCGAACGGTTCCGCGACCGGCCGCATCGGGCACGTACTCGACCTCCTTGGCGTTCACCGTGCGTCGCACGACGTCGCCCGTGACCTTGCTCACGAGGAAGTCGTCGGGTGTGGTCTCGCCGCCGACGACGGCGAGCCCGAGCCCCCAGCTCGCCTCGATCGCGACCATGCTCGGATCGCCGCTGACCGGGTTGCAGGTGAAGAGCACCCCCGAGACCTCTGCGTCGACCATCGCCTGCACCGTGACGCCCATGGCCGGCTCCTCCCCTCCCGCGCCGCGGGCCGCCCGATAGGCGATCGCGCGGGGCGTGTAGAGGCTCGCCCAACAGTCGCGCACCGCGTCACAGACGTGCTCAAGTCCCCGCACCCACAGGAAGCTCTCCTGCTGTCCGGCGAACGTCGCGTCCTCGCCGTCCTCTCCGAGCGCACTCGACCGGACGGCGACCGCGGGCTCCGGCGCGCCGGTCTCGCGCGCCAGCTCGTCGTACCCCTCCGCGAGCTCGTCGCGGACGGCGTCCGGGAGGGGGGCAAAGCGCATCGCCTCGGCGATCGCCTTCGACGCGGCCGCGCCGTCCTCCACGGTGCCGCTCGAAGCCCGCGCCATGGCGCCTTCGATCGCCCCGCCGAGCCCCGTCGCCGCGGCGAAGTCCCGGAAGGCGCCTGCGGACACGGCAAACCCGGGCGGGACGGGAATCCCGGCCGACAGCAGCTCACCCAGGTTCGCGCTCTTGCCGCCGAACGCCGAGGCGTCGGCGCGCCGCAGCTCCTCGAGCGAGCGGATGTGACCGGCCGACACGTCTCAGTGCCCCTTCAGGTGATGCTGCCTCGTTCCTCGCATGCGAGGAGCAAGCCAGGCTAGGACGCAGGGAGACCCGATACCAGACGGTATCGGGTCGACTGAGGACGACGCATGGCGCCGCTCATCGCATGCGAGGGACCTGGATGGCATTGCCTGAAGGGGCACTAGCTGTCGATCACGGTGACGACACCGCTCGAGCCGTCGACGCGGACCGTCTGGCCGGTGCGGATCTGCGCCGTCGCGCGGCCGGTACCGACGACCGCCGGCAGCCCGTACTCGCGGCAGACGATCGCCGCGTGCGACATGACGCCGCCGATGTCCGTGACGACGGCCTTGACGTTCGAGAAGATCGGCGCCCACGCGGGTGAGGTGATCGGGCAGACGAGAACCTCGCCCTCGCGCACGCGCGCGATCTCCTCGACGTCGATCACGACGCGCGCGACGCCCTCCACGACGCCGGGCGACGCCGCGGCGCCGGTCAGTCGCCCTCCGCCCTCCTCCGCGCTCGCCCACTCCTGGACTCGCTGCGTCGTCACGCCCCAGAGCATGATCACGGCGGGGTCGTAGATCGCCTCGGGCGTCACGCCGATCGCGGGCGGCGGTGTCCACTTGCCCAGCCGCTCGAGCAGCTCCTTGCGTCGGGCGACGATCGGCGGCCAGTGCGCCGGGCCGAGCGGTGCGCCGCCCGTCGACCACGTCAGGACGAGCTCGTCGAGCGCCTGGGCGACCTCGTGGCGGCCGAGCTGGAAGACGTCCTCGGCGTCCTCGAGGAAACCGTGCGTCGCGAGCAGCGCGCCGAACTCGCGCACCTTGTTCCACCACCGCGTCAGGAACCAGTAGTCGCAGAAGAACTTGTGCTCCTCGACGTACGGAAAGACGGTGCGCGACAGCTGGAGCAGCTCCTCGAACGCCGCTCGCGTCTCCTCGTCCAGCAGCGCGCCGTACTCCTCGGCGAGCCGGTCGCGCTCGCGCGCGAGCTCCTCCGTCGGACGCTCCACCTCCTCCCCGTCCCGGAGCGCCCGCACGTGACCGACGACAGATGCGTACGCGATGCTCGGGTCGTCGTACCAGCTGCGGTAGAAGTGGTAGAGGCCGTCCCCGGTCGCCATGTTGAACCAGGGGTCCTTGATCTCCTCGAGCGCCTCGAGCCACGCCCGGCCCGCCTCGCTCCCGGCGAGCTCGGCGTCGATCTCGGCCGGCGTCCGCCGCTCGGCGAAGGCCCCGTCGACGCCCGTGTCGATCGCGAGCTTCGCCAGCTTCCGCAGTTCGGCGCTCGGCTTGAAGAGGAGCACGTCGATGCCGGCGATCATCTGCGCGACGTGCTGGTCGGGGATGTCCGGCAGCTGGCTCTTGCAGAGCTCCGAGAACGTCATGTACGCGCCGTAGCCGAGGAGCAGGAACTCGAAGTGGTGCTGCCACATGAGGTCGAGGCAGCGAAGCGTCCGGTCATACGCGGCGAGGACCTCGTAGAACGACGTGTTCCGGTCGTCCTCGAAGGCGACCTCGTCCGCTTCGTACTCCGGCAGCTCCGGGACGCGGAGGTCGGTGATCTCGGCGATCAGCGCCTGCATCTTCGTCTTGAACTTGGCGTAGAGCTCGTCCCAGTTCTCGTAGTAGTAGCCCGCGCGCTTCTGGAAGAACTCCGCCCGCTCGGCGATCTTCTCGGGATCGGTGACGGGGTTCCCGGTGATGTAGACGTAGCCGTTGACCACGCGGTAGTCGATGCCCATCGCCGGCGGCACCGCGAAGACCCGGTTCTGCCACACGCCGAGTGCCTGGTACGGGCTGTCGACGCAGACCATGTCGAAGGCGGGCATCGGCAGCGGGAAGTGCATCGAGTTCCAGAACCAAAAACGGCTCTCGTCGGCGTCACGGCGCGCCTCGTGGAAGAGCGCGTGGTACGGGTACATCTCCTCCCACCCCTCGCAGCCGGGCGGGGTCTCGATCGCGTACGGGCTCGGGAACGCGGAGGCGGTTTCCGTCGAGGCGGCCATGTCCTCTCCTGGGTCGGCGCTGACCCTGGCCTGTATACAGCACATGTGCCACCCCGGACGATGCGCG
>DASSBI010000026.1:0-5360 GCA_035698965.1 Gaiella sp.
GCCGCGGAGCGAGATCGTGCAGCCGAGCCGCTCGCGCAACGCGTCGAGCACGCCGTCGCCGACCCCGGCCAGCTCGGCCGCGACCTCGTTCGGAACGGTGAGAACGTCCTGCATGGATCTCAGTGTAGGGCGAAGGGTCGGTGGTTTCCCCGCTACGGTGGCGAGGGTGGACGCTCGGCCGGTGCTCGTGCTCTTCGACGCGGATTGCGGGATCTGCAGCCGCCTTGCCGACGGCTTGGAGCGGCGCGGCGTCGGCGTCTCCCCCATCCGCTCCGCGGCGGGCGACATCGAGCTTCGCGATCTTCCGCATGCGACCCGGAACGCGGCCGTGCACGCCGTCGACGCCCGTGGTCGGCGCCTGTCGGGCGCAGCGGCGCTGCCGCTGATCTTCCGGGCGCTCCCACGGCTCGCGTGGGCAGCGACGCTCGTCGAGGTGCTTCCCGCGCCGTCGCGCCTCGGCTACGCCGCCGTCGCACGGAACCGGCGCACCCTCTCGCGCATGCTCGGCCTGCGGGCATGCGCACCGGCCCGTCCCGATTAGTCGAAAGCTGCCGCCGCGGCGGGGTCGGCTGCTACGGCGAGCGCGCGCGCGAGCTGCTCGGCAGGCGTCTTGGCCGAGAGCGGTGGGAGCGCGTCGAGCGGGAAGTACCCGGCTGCCTCCGTCTCCACTCCGTCGGGCGTCGGGGTGCCGCCGAGCGGTTCGCACTGGACATACAGCTTGTAGACGTGGGCCGGCCAGCGCAGGCGGCCGCGGAAGTCCCGGTCGAAGATTCCGAGCAGACGCACGGCACGGACGGAGATGCCGGCCTCCTCGCCGACCTCTTTCTGGACCGCCCGTGAGGGCGTCTCGCCGACATCGGCCCAGCCACCGGGCAGGCACCACCCGTCGCTCTCCGGCTCGCGGACGAGCAGCAGCCCCTCCGCGCCGAGCACCACACCGCGCACGTCGACCTTGGGCGTGCGGTAACCGCTCTCCTCGGCGAAGCTGGCGAGGAGAGCGGCCGGCTCCTCGCCGCCGGCCCACGCGGCCATCTCAGCCGCGATCCGCTGCACCGCCGCGTACCGCTCCCTGTCGTATGGCCCGGCGGCGTACTCGAGGCCGGTCTGGGAGAGCGCCTGCAGCGCCCGCGCCCATCTGACGACGTCGTTCAGGCGAGCTTCTCGCGCACGAGCTGGCTGACGACCGAGCCGTCTGCCCGCCCCGAGACACGCGGCATCGCGTCTGCCATCACGCGGCCGAGGTCGCGGATCGACGTCGCGCCCACCTCGGCGATCACGTCGTCCACGATCTCCTCGAGCTCGTCCTCGGAGAGCTGGTCGGGCATGAACTCCTCGATCACGTCGAGCTCGAACTCCTCGCGGTCGGCCTGCTCCTCGCGTCCGGCGGCGTCGAACGCCTCCATCGCCTCGACGCGCTTCTTCCGCTCCCGCTGCAGCACCTGGAGCGACTCCTCGTCGGAGAGCGCACGCTGGAGCTCCTTCTCGGCGGAGCGGAGCGCGTTCAGGACCAGCGCGAGCGCGTCGCGACGCTGGTCGTCGCGGGCGCGACGCGCGTCCTTGAGCTCAACCTCGATGTCGGCGATCAGCGTCATTCGAATCCGGGGAGGCTAGCGCCGCCGAGCAGATGCCAGTGGAGGTGGAAGACGGTCTGCCCGCCGCCCGGCCCGACGTTGACGATCAGCCGGTAGTCCTCGAGCCCAGCCCTCGCGGCGGTCTCGGCGACGAACTCGAGCATGCGCTTCGCCTCGTCCGCCTCGAGCTCGCCCACGTCGCGGAACGTGTCGAGGTGGTGCTCGGGCAGGATCAGCAGGTGCGTCGGCGCCTTCGGCGCCATGTCGCGAATCGCCACGAAGCCTTCCGCGGCGTGGACGTGGTCGCCGTCGCGGACGAGCCGGCAGAAGAGGCACTCCTCAGGCGGCAACGGCGAGCACCCCTTCCGCGCCCACGCCCACGCCCCGCGCAGCGACGAAGGCGCCGACCTCGCCCTCGACCAGCCAGGGTGTGTAGTCGTCGGCATAGCCGCGTCCCGGCCGGTCGACGAGCACGCGATCAGTGGTTCCGACCCGGGCCTGCCACCGACGCCGGCAGAGCTCGTCCGACAGCGCACGGAGTCGGGCGCCGCGATCGCGCTTCGCCTCCCGCGCGACGGTGTCCTCGGCCTCCGTCCGGGTGCCCGGCCGCGGGGAGTACGGAAACGCGTGGACCTTCGTCATCCCGAGCCGCTCCACCAGCGACAGCGTTCGCTCGAACGCGGCGTCGTCCTCGGCCGGGAAGCCGACGATCACGTCCGTCGTCAGGTTGAGGCCTGCGAGCGGGGCAAGGCGCCGTTCGAACTGCGAGGCGCTGTACCGCCGACCCATCGCGCGCAGGACCTCGTCGTCGCCGGACTGCAGCGGAACGTGGAGGTGCGGCGAGACGGTTGGGGTCTCGAGGAGCGCGCTCACCAGCGCGTCGTCGACGTGGTTGACCTCGATCGACGAGAGGCGCAGGCGTTCGACGCCGGGGAGCAAGCCGGCCTCGCGGACGAGGCGGGCAAGCGTGTAGCCGGCGGCGCGGTCGCGAAAGCAGCCGAGGTTCACCCCGGTCAGGACGATCTCGCGATGCCCCTGCGCCACGCGACGCCGGATCTCCCCGAGCACGGCCTCAGCGGTGCGGCTCCGGGTCGCGCCGCGGACCAGGGGGATCACACAGAAGGCGCACGAGAACGAGCAGCCGTCCTGGATCTTGACGAACGCGCGCACCCGGTCGAGCCGGTGCTCGGCGTTGACGCAGGCGATCGCGCCGACGTCGCCTGCGACGAAGGCCGCGGCCTCGTCGCCCGTCCTTCCCGTGACGACCACGTTCGGCGCGGCGTCCCCGAAAGCGCCCTCGAGGTTCGAGGCGCAGCCGGTGACGTACACCGCCCGCGCGGAACGCGCCGCCCGCGAGGCAGCCTGGCGTGACTTCGACACCGCCTCGTGCGTCACGCAGCACGTGTTGAGGACCTGGATCTCGCCGCCGTCGGCGACCTCGTCGTGGCCGTCCGCGAGCAGCCGCTCACGGATCGCCTGCGCGTCGGCGAACGAGACCTTGCATCCGAGGAAGCGCGTCGAGAACGTCGCCATGCGGAGCCCATGAGATTAGACGCTCGGCAGCCCGCTTCGGATTGCGCGCCTACCATGGCCCGATGAGCTGGGACGAGGCGTTCTCCCACCGCTACGACGAGTGGGCCGCGGACATGACGGCCGACATCGACTTCTACGTCCGGCTGGCGCGCGAGGCGGACGGCCCGCTCGTGGAGCTCGCGGTTGGCAACGGCCGCGTGGCGATCCCCGTCGGCCGGGCGACCGGCCGGCGTGTGATCGGGCTCGACACGTCACCGGCGATGCTCGAGCAGGCGCGTGAGCGCGCGACCGAAGCGGGCGTCGACCTCGAGCTCCACCTCGCAGACATGCGCGACCTGCGGCTCGACGAGCCGGCGGGGCTGATCTACTGCCCGTTCCGAGCGCTCCTGCACCTCCCGACCTGGGCCGACCGGCGCGTGGTCTTCGAGCGGGTCACGGCCGCGCTTCGACCCGGCGGACGGTTCGCCTGGAACGCATTCGCCTTCGACCACCGCGTCGCAACCCGCCTCGACGGCATTCACCAGGAGAGCCCCGTGCCCCACTCCGTGCGCTACGCGGTCGGCCCGAACCGCATCGACATCGACCTCGACGGCGGCTCCCGCAGCTCGCTCTGGTGGGCGACGAGGAACGAATGGCTCGGCCTCATCGACGTCTCCGGCCTCGAGCTCGAGGCGCTCGACGGAGGGTTCGCAGGCGAGCCCTTCGACGACGCCAGCTCCGAGTACGTGTTCGTCTGCCGTCGATGAGCCGCGAGATCGACCTCCGCGAGCTGATCGACCCGGACGCGCACGAGCCGGTCACGGACGCCGCCTGGGACGCGGATCGCGCCCGTGCCTCCGTCGCGGCGATCGTCTCCGAGACGGAGGCGTCGTTCGATCCGGACGACCTCTGGCCCCCGCACCCGCTGGACGAGGAGGAGGACGAGCCGCCTCTCGGCCGCGTCGCCTCCCTCTACCTCGGGGCGTCGGGGGTCATCTGGGCGTTGCACGCGCTCGAACGGGCCGGACTCGTAGAGACGCGACGGGACTGGGGCGAGGTGGCGCTGACGCTGCCCGAGCGCTACCGCGCCGAGCCGGACTTCCCGAACGAGGGCGTCGTGCCGTCGCTGTGGATGGGCGAGGCCGGGATCCTCCTCGTCGCGCATACGCTCGCCCCCGCAGCCTGGCAGGAGGAGCAGCTGCTCGACGTCGTGCGCGGGAACGCCGACAACCCGTCGCTCGAGTTCAACTGGGGGTCCCCGGGGACGATGCTCGCCGCCGCCGTCATGTTCGAGCGGACGCGCGAGGAGCGCTGGCAGGCAGCCTGGACCGAGTCCGCCGACCGCCTCTGGAGCGAATGGCGCGGAGACCTGTGGGAGCAGGATCTCTATGGCAAACGGGCGCACATCCTCGGGCCGGCGCACGGGTTTGCAGGCAACGTCTTCGTCCTCGGACGCGGCGACCTTCTGGACGATGAGCGGCGGGCTGCGCTCGAGACCCGAGCCGTGACGACGCTCGACCGGCAGGCGCTGCGCTCCGACGGGATCGCGCAGTGGCGTCCTTCGGTCGAGCCGAGCCGCGTCCCCCGCCGCACGCAGTGGTGCCACGGCGCACCGGGGATCGTCGCGTCCCTCGGCTCGCTCGCGCCCGGGAACGACGCCCTCTCGGAGCTGCTCCTCGCCGGCGGAGAGCTCACCTGGCGCGCCGGCCCCCTCCGCAAGGGCGCGAACCTCTGCCACGGAACGGCCGGGAACGGCTACGCCTTCCTGAAGCTCTTCGCGCGCAGCGGCGACGAGCTGTGGCTGCATCGCGCGCGCGCATTCGGAATGCACGCGATCGGGCAGGTCGAGCGCACGACCGCGGCGCACGGCCGCGGACGGCACACGCTCTGGACCGGTGACCCGGGCACCGCGCTCTACCTCTCGAGCTGTCTCGCAGCGGACGCGGCCTTCCCCACGCTGGACGTCTGGTGACCGCCGTCCCGGAGCGACCGATGCGAGACTCCCGCACGGTGCCCGCGACCGCGCAGATCGACGTCCGCCGTCTCGAGGCGCCCGAGCTCGCCGCCCACCTCGACGGCCTGGCGGCGGTCCTCGCCGACTGCGTGGCGGGCGGTGCGTCGGTGAGCTACATGGCGCCCTTCTCACAGGCCGACGCGCGAGCGCAGTTCGAGTCCTGGGCCGCCGAGGTCGCGGACGGAAAGAGGCTGCTGCTCGCCGCGTTCCGCGGCGACGACGTCGTGGGCACCGTCCAGGTCGTGTTCGCGGCACCGCCGAAC
>DASSBI010000027.1:0-3412 GCA_035698965.1 Gaiella sp.
GCCGCAGACGAACATCGGCTCCTCGACCCCGATCTCGGCGACCGGCGAGAACCTCGGCAGCGACCTGCGCAAGAAGGTGATCAACGACGCGGCCGCCTACATGGCGGAGCTCGCCCGCGAGCACGGTCGCAACGCCGACGCCGCCGAGGCGATGGTGCGCGACGCGGCCAACTTCGGCGCACGCGAGGCGCTCGAGAAGGGCGTCATCGACGTCATGGCGCCGACGGTTCCGGCCCTGCTCGAGAAGATCGACGGCACGAAGACCGTCCCCAAGGGGCTTGTCCTCCAGACGGCCGGCGCCCAGGTCGAGCGCGTCGAGATGGGGTTCTGGAAGCGCACGCTCGACGTCCTGATCGACCCGAACATCATCGCGCTGATGCTCTCGCTCGGCCTCGTCGGCATCCTCGTCGAGCTGTGGAACCCCGGTCTCATCCTTCCCGGCACGGTCGGCGTGATCTCGCTCCTCGTCGGCCTCTACGGCCTCCAGGTGCTGCCGGTGTCGGCTGCCGGTGCGCTTCTCATGCTCTTTGCCGCCGGGCTGTTCGTCGCCGAGGCCTTCATCGTCAGCCACGGCGCGCTCGCGCTCGCCGGCGCGGTCACGTTCGTGATCGGCGCGCTGATGCTCTTCGACCCTGCCGGCCCCGCCTACCAGGTGTCGCTCTGGACCGCGATCGCGATCGCGGGCACGCTGGCCCTCCTGCTCGGCGTGGCGCTGACCCGAGTGGTCCGGGCGCGCCGGAACCCGGTCGAGGTCGGTGCGTCGACCATGGTCGGCGGGGAGGCCGTCGTCCGGCGCGACGGCTGGGTCGCCGTCGGCGGCGAGCTCTGGCGGGCGCGCACGGCCGACGGCGCTCCGCTCGTCCCAGGCGAGCACGTCACCGTCGAGTCGGTCCAGGAAGACCTGGAGCTCGTCGTAGGATCAACGAACCCCACCGAAAGGGCCTGATGGACATCGCGCTGATCGTCGTCGCAATCGTCGTCGTCCTGCTGCTCGTCGTGCTGTTCGCCGCGGTGAAGATCGCGCGCGAATACGAGCGCGGCGTCATCTTCCGCCTCGGCCGGCTGCTCCCGGAGCCCAAGGGGCCGGGGCTGTTCGTGCTCATCCCGTTCGTGGACAAGATGGAGCGCGTCGACCTGCGCACGGTGACGCTCAACGTCCCGCCGCAGGAGGTAATCACGAAGGACAACGTCCCGGTGCGGGTCAACGCCGTCGCGTACTTCCGGATCGTCGAGCCGAAGGCCGCAATCGTCCAGGTCGAGAACTACATGGTCGCGACGTCGCAGATCGCGCAGACCACGTTGCGGTCGGTGCTCGGCCAGCACGTCCTCGACGAGCTCCTCTCCGAGCGCGACAAGATCAACCAGATCCTCCAGTCGATCATCGACGAGGCCACCTCGCCCTGGGGGATCAAGGTCTCGATCGTCGAGGTCAAGGACGTCGAGATCCCCGCGGACATGCAGCGCGCCATGGCCCGACAGGCGGAGGCCGAGCGCGAGAGGCGCGCGAAGGTGATCTCGGCCGAGGGCGAGTTCCAGGCCTCCGAGCGGCTCAAGGACGCGGCGGCGGTGATGGCGCAGCAGCCGATCACCGTCCAGCTGCGCTACCTGCAGACGCTGCTCGAGATCGGCGCGACGCAGAACTCGACGATCGTCTTCCCGATCCCGATCGAATTCCTCGAGACCCTGGGGATCCAGCGGCTGAAAGGCGAGTAGGTGCGGACGCTCGTCGGCGTCCTTCTCGTCCTGCTCATCCTCGTGCCGCTCGCCGCCGCCGCCGTCCGCGGCGTGCGGCGCGTCGGCTGGGCGGGTGAGGTGGAGGACGCCGGCCGCACGACCGCGCAGACCCTCGTCGAGGGGCTCATCGTGCTTGCCGTCGTGATCATCGGCGTCTTGCTCCTCGTCGCCCTGCTCGACTGAGAACGGTGACTGGCACCGCCAGGTGGCTGTCCCCAGCGACGCGTCGATGTCGAATCGTGGCTTGGGACTGACGCGTCACGGGGGTCAGGCACCTTCGGCGCCAGACCTCTCAGACACTTCCTGCACTTCAAGCGGCTCGAGCACCTCCGGCTCAGGCAGACCGTCTCCGTCGGGCTCCTCGTCCGCGCCGATCACGGGTGCGAGGCTCGAGACCTTCTCGCCCTCGCGGAGGCGCATCACGATCACGCCCTGCGTGGCGCGGCCGGAGCGCTTGATCCCGTCGACGGCAGTGCGGATCACGGTGCCGCCGTCGGAGATCAACATCACCTGGTAGCCGTCGCGGACGATGCGGGCACCGGCCAGGCGCCCCCGTACCTCGACGAGCTGCACCGTCTTGACGCCCATCGTGCCGCGGCCCTTCACCGGGTACTCGGACACGCGCGTCCGCTTGCCCCAGCCGTTCTCGGTCACCACGAGCAGGTCGGCGTCGTCGGAGGCGATGTCGACCTCGATCACCTCGTCGCCCGCGCGGAGCTTCATCCCCGCCACGCCCGACGCGGGACGGCCCATCGACCGCACGTCCTTCTCCGAGAATCGCACCGCCTGGCCCATGCGCGAGACCATCAGGATGTCGTCCTCGCCGTCGGAGAGCCTGACGCCGATCAGCTCGTCGTCCTCCCGCATCCTGAGCGCGATGATCCCGTCCGACTTGAGCGGGGTGTTGTACTCGAGGAACCGCGTCTTCTTGACGATCCCCTTCTTCGTCGCGAAGACGAGGTACTTGGCCTCCTCGAAGTTCCGGGTCGCGATCACTGCGCGGATCAGCTCGTCCTGGCGCAGCGGCAGAAGGTTGACGATCGCGCGGCCCTTCGACTGGCGTGACCCGAGCGGGAGCTCGTGCACCTTCAGCCGATAGACCTTCCCGACGGTCGTGAAGAAGAGGATGTAGTCGTGGGTGGACGCGACGAAGAGGTGCTCGATGTAGTCGTCGTCCTTCATGTCCATCCCCATCACGCCGATCCCGCCGCGCCGCTGCTCGCGGTAGGCCGTGACGGGGAGGCGCTTGATGTAGCCCGACCGCGTGATCGCGATGACCATGTCCTCCTCCGCGATCATGTCCTCGAGCTCGAGCGACCCCTCGCCGGCGGCGATCTCGGTGCGCCGGTCGTCGTTCTTGCCGAACCGCTCCTTGAGCTCGATGAGCTCCTCGC
Organism: Gaiella sp.; assembly: GCA_035698965.1. Taxonomy (GTDB): domain Bacteria; phylum Actinomycetota; class Thermoleophilia; order Gaiellales; family Gaiellaceae; genus Gaiella. Next base: position 3,129 of record DASSBI010000027.1, read on the forward strand.
GGATGACGCCGTCGATCCGCTTCTCGTCGCCGAGGATCTCGCGAAGCTCGCCGATCCGTTCCTGGAGGTCGGCGTAGTCGTCGGAGAGCCGCTTGCGCTCGAGACCCGTCAGCGCCCGCAGGCGCATGTCGAGGATCGCCTGCGCCTGGATCTCGGAGAGGGAGAACTTCTCGATCAGCGACTCGCGGGCCTCGTCGGTCGACGACGACCCGCGGATCGTCTCGATCACCGCGTCGAGGTTGTCCAGCGCGATCAGGAGGCCTTCGAGGACGTGCGCGCGGCGC
>DASSBI010000028.1:0-2351 GCA_035698965.1 Gaiella sp.
CGGTCTTGCCGACGCCCGTCGGGCCGAGGAAGACGAACGAGCCGATCGGGCGATTCGGGTCCTGCAGCCCCGAGCGCGCGCGGCGAAGCGCGTTCGAGACAGCCTCGATCGCCACGTCCTGCCCGACGACCCGCTCGTGCAAGCGCTCCTCCATGTGGACGAGCTTCTCGACCTCGCCCTCGAGCAGGCGGTCGGTCGGGATCCCGGTCCACTGCGCGACGACGGCCGCGATGTCGTCCTCGTCGACCTCTTCCTTGACCATCGGGGCCGACTCGGGTTCTGCGCGTTCCGAGAGCTCGCGCTCGAGCTCGGGCAGCAGCCCGTAGCGGATCTCGGCGACACGGGCGAGCTCACCGTTCCTCTCCGCGCGCTCTGCCTCCATCCGGAGCTCGTCGATCTGCCGCGTGATCTCCTTGACGCGGTCGAGCACGTCCTTCTCGTTCGCCCAGCGGCCGGCGAGCTCGTCGCGCCGTGCCCTCGCCTCCGCGAGCTCCTTCTCGAGCGGCTCGCGCGTAGCGGGCGACTCCTTCGCCATGGCGGCGAGCTCGATCTCGAGCTGCGTGACGCGGCGCTCCGCCTCGTCGAGCTCCACGGGTGAGGAGTCGATCTCCATGCGCAGGCGCGACGCGCTCTCGTCGACCAGGTCGATCGCCTTGTCGGGGAGGAAGCGGTCGGAGATGTAGCGGTCGGAGAGCACGGCCGCGGCGACGAGCGCCGCGTCGCGGATGCGGACGCCGTGGTGCGCCTCGTAGCGTTCCTTGAGACCGCGCAGGATGCCGATCGTGTCGGCCACCGAGGGCTCGCCGACGAAGACCGGCTGGAACCGCCGCTCGAGCGCCGGGTCCTTCTCGATGTGCGAGCGGTACTCGTCCAGCGTCGTTGCGCCCACGGCGCGCAACTCGCCGCGGGCGAGCATCGGCTTGAGCAGGTTGCCCGCCGAGACAGCGCCCTCCGCCGCCCCCGCGCCGACGATCGTGTGCAGCTCGTCGATGAAGAGGATGATCTGACCCTCGCTCGAGGTGATCTCCTGCAGCACGGCCTTGAGCCGCTCCTCGAACTCGCCGCGGTACTTGGCACCGGCCACGAGCGCGCCGACGTCGAGCGCCCAGACACGCTTGCCCTCGAGCCCGGAGGGGACGTCGCCCGCGACGATCCGCTGGGCGAGGCCCTCGGCGATCGCCGTCTTGCCGACGCCTGGCTCGCCGATCAGGACGGGGTTGTTCTTCGTGCGGCGGGACAGGACCTGGATCGTGCGGCGGATCTCCTCGTCGCGGCCGATGACCGGGTCGAGCTTCCCCGATTCGGCGAGCGCGGTCAGGTCGCGGCCGTACTTCTCGAGCGCCTGGTAGGAGCCTTCCGGATCCTGCGACGTCACCCGCTGGCCGCCGCGCACCTCCTTGAGCGCGCCGAGCAACGCATCACGGGGGACGACGTCGAGCGCGAGCAGAAGGTGCTCGACCGACACGAACTCGTCGCCGAGGCCGCCGGCCTCGTCGAACGCCTTGTCCAGGACGCGACGGAACGCCGCACCCGCCTGCGGCTGGGCGCTCCCGCCCGAGACCGACGGCTGCTGTCCGAGGCGCGACTCGGCCTCGGCGCGCAGCGCCTCGACACTCGACCCAGACCGCTGGACGAGCGTGCGCGGCAGCTCCTGGTCGAGGAGCGCGATGGTCAGGTGGTCCGGGGTCAGCTCGGGATTGCCGGCGCGCCGCGCGAGCTCCTGCGCGGTCGCGACCGCCTCTCCGCTCTTGATCGTCAGCTTCTCGAAGTCCATGGCGTTCGTCGTTCTCCTTCCCCAGTGACACTGTGTTACTTGGTGGTTTGCCCGCCGGTGCGGTGTGGTCGTTTCGGTGGTCAGCTCCGGGTGGCCGGCGGCTGCGGCTTGTCGTAGAGGACGACCTCCCGCCGGTACTGCCGGTGGGTGAGCTGGATCTCGTCGCGGAGCTCGCGCTCGAGCTGCCGCATGCGGGCCTGCAACCGACGCAGCTCGTCCTCGAGCCGCAGCACGTGCTGGACGCCCGCGAGATTGAGACCGAGCTCGGTGGTGAGCCGCTGGATGAGGCGCAGCCGCTCGACGTCGGCGTCCGAGTAGAGACGCGTGCCGCCCGGCGTGCGCGCCGGCGTGACGAGACGCCGCGCCTCGTACATCCGCAGCGTCTGCGGGTGCAGCCCGGCCAGGTCGGCCGCGACCGAGATCATGTACCGCCCGCGCTCCGGCATCGCTACGTGCTCCTCGCGAGGTGGTCGCGCGGCTGCTCGCGGAGGACCTCGCCGTAGGCCTCGAGCGCCTGCTTCTCGGTCTTCGAGAGCTTCTTCGGGACGGTGACGACGAGCCGGGCGAGCAGGTCGCC
>DASSBI010000029.1:0-3583 GCA_035698965.1 Gaiella sp.
GCAGCGGGCCTCGACTCCCTCGTCCCCGGCGAGGGCGAGATCCTCGGGCAGGTGCGGGACGCCTACGAGGCGGGAGCCCCCGGCGCGATGCTCGACCGGACCTTCCGCATGGCGCTGCACGCCGGGCGTCGCGCGCGTCTCGAGACGGCGATCGGCGAGAGCCCCGCCTCCGTCCCGGCAGCGGCGGCCGCCCTCGCGCAGCAGGTCTTCGAAGGCCTCGACGGCCGTCGAGTCGTGTTGGTCGGAGCGGGAAGGACCAGCGAGCTGACCGCAAGGAACCTCCGCTCGCGCGGCGCAACGGTAACGGCCGTCGTCAACCGCACGCTCGAGCATGCAGCACGGCTCGCCGCAGAGCTCGACGCCCGCGCGCTCCCGCTCGACGACGTCGCGCAGGCGCTGACAGAAGCGGACGTCGTCGTCTCCTCCACGAGCGCGCCGGGGTTCGTCCTCGCCGGTGAACGGCTCGTGTCCGCGTTGCGCTCGCGGCGCGGCCGCCCCGTGCTCTTCGTCGACCTCGCGGTGCCGCGGGACGTGGACCCGGCGCTCGCGTCCGTCGACGGGTGCTTCGTCTACGACGTGGACGACCTCGAAGCCGTCGTCTCTGCGTCGCTCGACGGCCGTCGAGCGGAGGCCGTGCATGCGGAGCGAATCGTGGCTGCGGAGGCGGAGCGATTCCGCGCCTGGCAGGCTTCCCTCGCGGTCGTTCCGGCAATCGCGTCGCTGCGCGCGTTCGCGGAGGAGATTCGCTCCTCCGAGCTCGCCCGGGTCGAAGGCAAGCTTCCCGAGAGCGAGCGTGCGGTGGTCGACACGGTCACCGCGCAAATCGTCAACAAGCTGTTGCACCTGCCGACGATCCGCATGAAAGAGGCGGCCGTCACGCCCGATGGGCTGGTCTATGCTGACGTGGTGCGCCACCTGTTCGGGCTCGCGGAAGAGGACGAGGCATGACGCGCCAAGCTGTCGCTCATGCTCGGCCGCTGCCGCTCGTCGTGCCCACCGCCTTCGTCCGGATCCGGCCGCGCGGGTCGAAGCCGTGTGGCATCCCGGCGACGTACACCACCCGCCGCAACTGTGCTGCTTCGCGTCGGCTCGCGCGGTAGCAGGCTTGCGCTGACCCAGGCCGAGCGCGCGGCGGATGCGCTGCGCCGGCCCGGCGTCGAGATCGCGCTGGTCCCGATCACGACCGCAGGCGACCGCGACCGGACACGGCCGTTCGGCGAGATCGGCAGCCGCGGCGTCTTCGTCAAGGAACTGGAGGAGGCGCTCCTCGAGGGCCGCATCGACGTCGCCGTGCACTCGGCCAAGGACATGACCTCGACCGACGCCGCGGGGCTCGCGGTCGGGGCGTATCCCTCCAGGGAGGACCCGCGCGACGCCCTGTGCGGCGCGTCGGAGATCCGCCCGGGCATGCGGATCGGAACGGCTTCGGCACGTCGCAAGGCGCAGCTTCTCGCGCTGGATCCGACGCTGTCCATCGAGCCGCTGCGCGGCAACATCGACACCCGGCTCCGCAAGCGCGGCGAGCGCGGCCTCGACGCGATCGTGCTCGCCGCATGCGGCCTCGACCGTCTCGGCCTGGGCGGCGAGATCGGAAGGAGGCTCGATCCCGACGAGATGCTGCCGGAGGCGGGGCAGGGAGCGCTCGCGCTCCAGGTGCGGGCTGGAGAGGAGCACCTCGTCGCGGCGGCCGACGACGCCGAGACCCGCCGCCGCGTCGAGGCGGAGCGCCGCTGCGTCGCGGCCGTCGGAGGGGGTTGCCTGGCCCCGGTGGCCGCGCACCACGACGGGATCGTGTTGACGGGCCTCGTGGCGGCCGAGGACGGAAGCTGGCTCGAGCGCCGGACGAGCGACGATCCGGCGACACTCGGCCGCGAGCTGGCGGCGCTGGCCCGGTGAGCACGGGCGAAGGCGACGACCCGTCGCATGGACGCACGCCGTGGTGCGATCGCGATCGGCCGTGGGCTCTGCGCCGACGGGCGTCGGGGATCCACACGGGCCAGAGCTCCCTCGAGCGCCGTTGCACAATCGGCACAGACTCGGCCCAGACACGTCACACCTTCGCCACTACCGTCCGTCTCCCCGTGGGTGGGCGGGGGCTAGGGATGGGAAGAAGAGGCGCGCCGATTTCGACGATCGGGACGCCCTTCAGACCCGCTCCCGCCAAGCCCGCCTGCCTCTCTCGCGCCGGCACCTCCCGGTGCGCCGACCCTCCCCTCGCGTCGGGCGGACGACCGACACCGCGCCGCCGGCACTGACCCGTGGCACGAGTCGTCGTCACCCGGCCGGCCGGGCGCGAGGGTGAGCTTCTCGAGGCGCTGCGGTCGGAGGGGCACGACGCGATCCACGTCCCACTCGTCGCCATAGAGCCCGTCGGCGACGCGCCGATCGACCTCGGCGACTACGACTGGCTCGTCCTCACGAGCGTGACGGGCGCGCGGGAGCTCCGCCGGCGGATGCGCGGCGTCCCAAGACGCGTCGCCGCGATCGGCCCGGCGACCGCGAGCGCGTTCGGAGGCGCGGACGTCGTGGCGTCGCCGTCGACCCAGGAGGGCCTGCTTTCCGCGATGCCGACGGCGCCGGGCCGCGTCCTGTTCGCCGGAGCCGAGGGCGCGCGCCGACTGTTGCCGGAGACGCTCGACGCCGATGTGGTCGTGCTCTATCGGACGGTTCCGCTCGCGGCACCGGCCTGGCCGCCGTGCGACGTCGTGATCCTCGCGTCGGGCTCCGCCGCTCGCTCCTACGCGGCGTTGAGGCAAGCGACGCCGGCCGTGTCGATCGGGCCCGAGACCACCCGGGTGGCCGGCGAAATCGGTCTCGCGATCGTCGCAGAGGCGGCCACTCCGGATGTCGCAGGGCTCGTGGAGGCCGTCCGACGCGCGCTCGGGACGCCGTAGACTCGTCGCGTGGTCATCTGCTTCCTCACCGACTTCGGGCTCCAGGACGACTTCGTCGGTACGTGCCACGGCGTGATCGCACGGATCGCACCCGCGGCGCGGGTGATCGACGTCACGCACGGCATCCCTCCGACCCAGGTGCTCCAGGGCGCGCTCGTCCTCTCGAGCACGCTCCCGTACATGCCGGTGGGCATCCATCTAGCGGTCGTCGACCCGGGAGTCGGCGGGGCGCGCCGGCCGCTCGTCATCGCCGACCGGGACGGACGCATGTTTGTCGGCCCGGACAACGGTCTCCTCCTCCCGGCGGCCGAGCGGGGAGGGATCGTCGAAGTCCGCGAGCTCGCGAATCCCGATTACGCGCTGGAGACGATCTCTCGCACATTCCACGGACGGGATCTCTTCGCTCCGGCGGCGGCGCACCTCGCGAACGGCGTTCCGTTCACGGAGCTCGGGCCGCCGTTGCACCCGGACGCGCTCGTGCGGCTCGACCTGCCGAGACCCGTCTTCGACGAGGATCGCATCGACGCCACCATGCTCTACGTCGACAGCTTCGGCAACATCGCTCTCAATCTGACGCGCGACGACGCGGAGCACGCCGGGGTCGTCCCCGGCTCGCGTGTCGAGCTGGAGCTGGCGGGCGAGCGCTACTACGCGGTAATGGCGAGGACCTTCGCCGACGCGCGGCCCGG
>DASSBI010000030.1:0-17736 GCA_035698965.1 Gaiella sp.
CCGCTTCCTGCACGGCACCGGCGGCGACCGGATCCTCGTCACCTACAAGAACCGGATGGGGCGCAAGCGCCAGTACACGATGGCGTTCGAGGGGCTCCTGGCGAACCTCCAGCGCCGGTACCGCGAGACCGACTCGAGCCAACAGCGCGAACGCATCGAGGAGTACATGTCGATGCGGCCGTGCCCCGTGTGCCACGGCGCGCGGCTCAAGCCGGAGGTGCTCGCGGTCACGGTCGGTGGGAGGTCGATCTACGAGTTCTCACGGCTGTCGGTGACGGCGGCGCTCCGGTTCGTCGACGCGCTCGAGCTGACGCCGACCGAGGCGCTGATCGGCCGCCGGATCCTGAAGGAGATCCGCGAGCGGCTCACGTTCCTCGACGACGTGGGGGTCGGCTACCTGAACCTCGACCGCGCGGCCCGCACGCTCTCGGGCGGCGAGGCGCAGCGGCTCCGCCTTGCGACGCAGATCGGCTCGCAGCTCGTCGGCGTCCTCTACATCCTCGACGAGCCCTCGATCGGGCTCCATCAGCGCGACAACGGCCGTCTGATCGCGACCCTGGAGCGCCTGCGCGACCTCGGCAACACCGTGCTCGTCGTCGAGCACGACGAGCAGATGATGCGCGAGGCCGACTGGCTCGTCGACATGGGCCCGGGCGCCGGCGAGCACGGGGGGGAGGTCGTCGCGGAGGGGACGGCCGACGAAGTGATGCGCGACCCGCGCTCGGTCACCGGCGACTTCCTCTCGGGCAAGCGCGCGATTGGGATTCCCGAGCGCCGCACCTCCGACGACGGCTGGTTCCGCGTCGTCGGCGCGCGCGAGCACAACCTCAAGGAGGTCGACGTCGAGTTTCCGGTGGCCAAGTTCGTTTGCGTGACGGGCGTCTCCGGCTCGGGCAAGTCGACCCTCGTCAACGAGATCGTCTACAAGGCGCTCGCGAACCGGCTCTCGAAGACGCGGACGAAACCGGGCGCCCACGACGCGGTCGAGGGCATCGACTGCTTCGACAAGGTGATCGAGATCGACCAGACGCCGATCGGCCGGACACCGCGGTCGAACCCCGCGACGTACACCGACCTCTTCACGCACGTGCGCGAGCTCTACTCGCTGACGCCCGAGGCGAAGGTGCGGGGCTACAAGCCGGGACGCTTCTCGTTCAACGTCCGCGGCGGCCGCTGCGAGACCTGCAAGGGCGACGGCCAGATCAAGATCGAGATGCACTTCCTGCCGGACGTCTACGTGCCGTGCGAGACGTGCCACGGGCGCCGCTACAACCGCGAGACGCTCGAGGTGCGCTTCAAGGGCAAGTCCATCGCGGACGTGCTCGAGATGTCCGTCGAGGAGGCGCTCGAGTTCTTCGCGAAGATCCCGAAGATCCGCCGGCGCCTGCAGACGCTGCACGACGTCGGGCTCGACTACATCCGGCTCGGCCAGCCGGCGACGACGCTCTCCGGCGGCGAGGCGCAGCGCGTGAAGCTCGCCGCGGAGCTGTCGAAGATCGCGACGGGCAAGACGCTCTACATCCTCGACGAGCCGACCACCGGCCTCCACTTCGCGGACATCGAGAAGCTGCTCGAGGTGCTGCAGCGGCTCGTCGACTCGGGGAACACCGTGCTCGTGATCGAGCACAACCTCGACGTGATCAAGCAGGCGGACTGGATCGTCGACCTCGGGCCCGAGGGCGGCGAGGCCGGCGGCGAGGTGATCGCGACCGGGACGCCGGAGCAGGTGGCCGAGGTCGAGGAGAGCCACACGGGGCAGTTCCTCCGGAGCGTGCTCGAGCAGCCGGCGGCCGCTGCCGCCTGATCAGGCTGGCACGGACGCGGGGCGCTCGCCCGCAGTGGACCGATCGGCGCGCTCGAGCCATGGCTTCGCGCCGAGGCGCTCGAAGACGGCTCGAGCGGCGGCGCGGAGAGCCTCGGCCTCGTCGCTCCTCCCGGAGGACTCCAGCGGCTCGGCGTGCTCGAGCCGCGTGACCGCGAGGAGGAAGGGCGTCCCCAGGCTCTCGTAGACCTCCTCCGCCTCACGGAAATGAGCCGCGGCGGCGGGCCCGGGCGCGAGCCGGCCGCGGAAGCGTGCCCGGAGCCCGCGGTACAGCGGCGACAGCTCGCCTGGCCGCAGTCCGTCAAGGACAGCGAGCACTTCTTCCGCCTTGGCGATATCGCCCAGGGCGAGCGCGCTTTCCAGCAGCTCCCCGGCCGCGTGCTTCGTCATCAGCGCAGAGAGCCCGACCGTGCCGCGTTGCCCGAAGGCGCTCTCTGCGGCGGCGAGGGCCTCGCGCGGTTTCCCCTCTGCTCGGAGAAGAACGGCCTCCGTGGCGCGAACGATCATGATCGCCTGCGGGTCCTCGGGGTCGGAACCGGCTGTGAACCGCTCCCACCACGCGCGGGCTGCCGCGAGGTCACCGCGGGCGGCGAAGAGGTCGACCGCCTGAAGCAGCAGCAGCTGGAGCTGGTAGGTCGTAGCTGCTTCGGCAAGCCCGTCCGCATGCGCCTGTGCGTCACTCCAGTCCCCCAGGAGAAACCGCGTGGAGAGCGATCCGAGGACGAAGTTGATCTCAGCTCCTCGGTCGCCGACGCGGCGCGCGTGCTCGGTGCCGCGTTCGCACACGACGAGAGACTCGCGCGGCAGATCCTGCATCTCGAGCACCCAGGCGAGGTTGTTGTAGGCGCGGAGCGCAGCCGCGTGGATGTCGTGCTCGAGCGCGATCGCGAGGGCGCCCTCGAGCAGGATCCGCCCCTCGTGGAGGCGTCCGTTGCCGGCGGCCCGCGCGCCCTTCGTGTTGAGCGCCTGGGAGAGAACCTCCGGCAGGTCAAGCCGCTCCGCCATCTCCAGCGCGCGCTCGATGTGCGGCACCGCCCGGTCGCCGTGCCCGCTGAGGACGAGGAACCGCCCGAGCTGACCGGCGACTGCGGCCACATGGGCGTCAGGCTCGGCTCCGGCGAGCGCCTCGAGCGCGGACTCGAGACGGGCGACCGCCTGCGACCCATGCCCTTCGTTGAAGTCGACCTCGGCGAGCCGGGCGGACACCAGCGCCGCGCGCTCGGGCTCCTGCGCCGAGTAGAGCGAGTGCGCGCGCTCCAGCAGCTCGCGCCCCTCGGCGGGAAGGTTCGCGCGCAACGCCGCCTGCCCCGATCGGTCGAGCAGTGACGCCTGCCCGTATGGGTCGTCGGCCAGCTCGGCCGCACGGCGGAAGTAACGGTACGCCTCGGCCGACGCGGCGACCGCCGTCGCCCGGTCCCCGGCTCGCGCCAGCGCATCGCACGCCCGCGCCCGGATCTCGCCGGCTCCCTCCGAGTCGGGTGCCGCCTCGTATGCCGCGATGTAGTGCGCCGCAATCATCTCGGCGACCTCGTCCTCGCTCAGCGTCTGCTCCAGGTACGCAGCGGCGGCGAGATGCCGCGTGCGGCGCTCTCGTCGTGAGAGCGTCTCGTAGGCGACGTAGCGAACGAGATCCTGGAGGAACCCGTACTGGCCGTGCTCGGGCGAGCGCGGATCGGTCTGGAGGGAGAGCACCTCCTTGCGGACGAGCGCCGTCAGCAATGACCCGATATCACCGTTGCTGCCGAGCGCGGTGAGGGCCCGTTCGGTGAACGTCTTGCCGAGCACGGCGCCGTCCTGCAGGAGCCGCCGCTCGTCGGACGAGAGGCCGTCGAGGCGGGCGGCGATGAGGGCGTGCAGCGTCTCGGGAACGTCTAGAGAGCCGATCTCGCCCACCGGCCGGTAGACGGACCCCTCCTGAACCAGATCACCGCGGTCGAGGAGCATCCGCACGGTCTCGACGGCGTACAGCGGCACGCCCTCGGCCCGGTCGAGGATCTGCTCGCGCGCCTCTGCGGGGAGGCCGGGAACCAGGCCGTCGAGGAGTTCGCCCATCGCCTGCTCGGGGAGCGGGTCGAGGTAGATGCTCGTAAAGTGGCGCTGACCGGCTCCCCACGTCGGCCGCCGCTCGACCAGCTCGGGGCGGGCGAGCGTGATCACGTAGAGCGCATGGTTGCGCGACCACTCGAGCAGGTGCTCGACGAAGTCGAGCAGGCTCGCGTCGGCCCACTGCATGTCCTCGAAGGCGAGCACAGTCGGGTAGACCTCGGCGAGCCGCTCGAAGAAGAGCCGCCAGGCGGCGAACAGGTCCTGCCGGTCGGGGCTCTCCGCCTCGGCGAGCCCGAGGAGCTGCGCGAGGCGCGGCTCCACGAACGTCCGCTCGCTCTCGTCCGGGAGGTGTTCCTCGAGCGCCTCCCGGAGCTTCGCCCGGGCGGTGTCCTGGTCGTCGTCCTCGGCGATGCGGCAGCGCATCCGCACCATGTCCGCGAGTGCCCAGTACGCAACACCGTCTCCGTAGGCGAGACAGCGGCCCCGGTGCCAGTACGTGAGCTGCGGCAGTCCGTCGAAGTACTTGTAGAACTCCCACGCGAGCCGCGACTTGCCGATGCCCGCGATGCCAGTGACCGAGACGAGGTGCGCCCGACCCTCCTCGGCGCAGGTGTGGAACAGATCCTTGATCCTGCGCAGCTCGCCGTCGCGGCCGACGAACGGCGCCTCGAGGCCGATCGACTTGAGCGTCCCGCGCGCGCCGGAGACGACGCGCAGTGCCTGCCAGAGCGGCGTGAGCCCCTCCTTGCCCTTGAGCTCGAACGCGCCTGCCTCGGAGAACGCGATCGTCTGCTCGGTCGCGCGCCGCGTCGACTCGCCGACGTACACCGTTCCGGGCTCGGCCGCCGACTGCACACGGGAGGCGGTATTGACGAGGTCGCCCGCCACCATGCCCTCGTCGCTCGCACCGAGCGTGACGGCGGCCTCGCCGGTCAGCACCCCAGCCCGTGCGCGCAACCCGGGCGCGCCGACCTCGTCCCCGAGCGACGTCACCGCCGCCACCAGGTCGAGCGCGGCGCGAACCGCACGCTCGGCGTCGTCCTCGGTCGCGACCGGAGCTCCCCAGACGGCCATCACGGCGTCGCCGATGAACTTCTCGACCGTCCCGCCGTACAGCTCGATCAGCCGGCGGGATGTATCGAAGTACCGCGACAGGAGCTCGCGCGTGTCTTCTGCGTCGCGTCCCTCGGACGCGGCCGTGAACCCGACGAGATCCGCGAAGAGGACGGACACCAGCCGCCGCTCCGCCTGAGGTGCAGCCGCGGTCTCGCTCGCCGGCCCTGCTTGCGCGGCCAGCGGCGTCCCGCACTCCCCGCAGAACTTGACGCCCGGCGGGTTCGCCGTTCCGCACGAGGGGCACGAGCGCTGGAGCGGCGCACCGCACTCGCCGCAGAACTTGCGGTTCCCCTCGTTCGGCTCCCCGCAGGCCGCACAGTCGACCGACGCCACGATCCCACTATCGCCGATCCGGGGCATATCGGCGACACGTACCCTCAGGGCCGTGAGCGAGCCTCTCAAGCCGGTGCAGGCAGCTGACCGGGCCGGCGCTCAGCGGGCTGCGTCCGGCGAGGCGGCGGCGCGCGCCTGGTGGAGGCGCGTGCCGAAGGTGCTCACGGCGCCGCGAGGGGTGTTCGCCGCGCTCGCCGAGACCGACGACCTCGACGTCGACGCGCGTTCGGAGCCCGTACTCCTGATCGTGATCCTCGCGGGGATGGCGTCGATCATCCTCACCCCGGCCTGGGGAACGGTGATGGACGACGGCACGGTCGACGGGCTCGTGCTCGTCCTCCTGACGTTCATCGGCGGGCTGTTCTACGGCGCCGCCGGCTACTTCCTCCTCGGCCTCGCGCTCTGGCTCGGTGCGAAGGGGGTCGGGGTCGAGGCGCCGTTCAGGATCGCGCGGCAGGTGGTCGCCTTCGCGGCGGTGCCGATCGCGCTCTCAGCCGTCGTCGTCGTCCCGGTGATTGCCCTCCGCTACGGCTGGGACTGGTTCCGTACGACCGGCAGCGATACCCGGACCGAGCGTGACGTCGTCATCGGGATCGGGCTCGCGTTCATGGCGTGGTCGGTCGCGCTCGTGGCCCTTGGCCTGCGCACGACGTTCAGGCTGCCGTGGCGTGGGGTCGTCGGCGCGCTGCTCCTCGCCGGCGTGATGGTCGCGGCCTTCGCGGTGCTGCCGACCGCGCTCTAGGTTCGCGCGGCCGTCCCTCTGAACGCCCGGAGCTCCTCGTCCGACATCCCGTACGTGTGCACCTCCTCGGGGAAGCGGTGCTCGCGGACGTCGTCGGCGTACGCCGAGACGGCGTCGCGGATGACCGCCGCGAGATCGGCGTACTGCTTCACGAACCGCGGTGACCGGCCGTCGTAGAGCCCGAGCAGGTCGTGCCAGACGAGCACCTGCCCGTCGGTCCCGCCGCCCGCGCCGATGCCGATCGTGGGCACGGTGAGGTGCCGGGTGATCTCGTCGGCAACCGGGGCAGGCATCGCCTCGAGCACGACGGAGAAGCAGCCCGCCGCCTCGAGCGCGCGGGCGTCGTCGACGAGCCGGCGCGCCTGGTCGGCCGTCCGGCCCTGGGCCTTGAAGCCGCCGAGCGCCGTGGCCGACTGCGGCGTGAGGCCGATGTGGCCCATGACGGGGATGCCGGCTCCGACGATCGCTCGCACACGGGAGAGCGACGGGCCTGCGCCTTCGAGCTTGACGGCGTCGGCGCCTGCCTCCTTGACGAACCGGATCGCGTTGGCGACCGCCTCGCCGTCGGAGACCTGGAACGAGCCGAACGGCATGTCCGCGATCACCAGCGGGCGGCGCGCGCCACGGGTCACGGCACGGGTGAGGACGATCATCTCGTCCATCGAAGCGGGCACGGTGGAGTCGTGGCCGAGGACGGTCATCGCGGCGGAGTCGCCGACGAGGATCAGGTCGACGCCGGCCTCGTCGGCGAGCCGCCCGGACGGCGCGTCGTAGGCGGTCACCATCACGATCGGCTGGTGGCGCTCCTTCATCAGCGTCAGCTCGGTGATGGGCAGCTTGCCGGGGGCGGGCGTGCCGGGTGCGGGTGTGCGCGGGCGGGTGCTCACGATTCCTCCTTGCGAGGCTCGAGGGGGACGTTGTCGATCAGGCGGGTCGAGCCGACGCGGACAGCGGCGGCGAGGGTCGGTGGATCGAACGGTGCGACGGCGACGTACTCGACGTGGAGGCCGGCGGCTTCGAGGATCGCGCGGGCAGTCTCCGGATCGGCGGTGGCGAGGGCGCGCGGCAGGGCGAGCGCCCGGGCGCGCTCCTCCGCCGAGAGGCGGACATTGCGCGAGGAGAGCGCGAGCCCGTCCGTGTCGCGCACCGTCGGCACGACGACGAGCTCGAGCTCGAGGTTCAGATCGGCCACCATCCGGCGGAGCACCGCGACCTGCTGCGCGTCCTTTCGGCCGTAGAAGGCGAGGTTCGGGCGGACGGCGTTGAAGAGCTTGAGGCAGACGGTCGCGACGCCGCGGAAGTGGCCCGGGCGGTGCTCGCCTTCCAGGATCGCTCCGAGCTCGGTCACCTCGACCCACGTCTGGTACCCGGGCGGGTACATCTCGGCGGCGGACGGCGCGAAGACGACGTCGACCCCCGCCTCGCGCGCCGCGTCGAGGTCGCGGTGCTCGTCGCGCGGGTAGCCGTTCAGGTCGGCCGGCTCGCCGAACTGCGCCGGGTTGACGAAGAGGCTCATCACCACGGTGTCGCAGCGCCCTCGGGCTGCTTCGAGCAGCGCAAGATGGCCCGCGTGGAGCGCGCCCATGGTCGGCACGAGCCCGACCGTCCCGCCGCGCCGGTCCACGAGGGCCTCCCGGACGTCCGCCACGGTGCGTGCGACGATCACGCGCGACCTCCAAGTGACACTGTGTCACTTGCGGTGAGACGAGCCAGCTCGTCGTAGGCGGCGAGGAGATGGGGCGCTGTCTCGGCGATGGCGGCTCGGTGGCGCCCGACGGTCTCCCAGTCGCCGCGCTCGATCGGGCCCGTCAACTGGAAGCCGTTGTCGATCACGCGCCGCATGAGCGGGTCGAGCGCCTCGGTCGGAACGTCGGCCTCTGCGAGCAGCTCGCCCGCCATCCCACGGAGAGTGACGAGGTAGTTCGAGGCGATGACCGCGCCCGCGTGGTAGAGCGCGCGGCGATCGTCCGCGAGCGGGAAGGGCCGGAGCCCGAGGAGGGCGGCGACCTGGTTCGCAACCGCGAGGGCCTCCTCCGTCTCGCCGGTGACGGCCGCCCAGGCGCCGTCGAGCTGCTCCGGGCCGCGGTCGTGGGTGAACGTCTGCAGCGGGTGGAGCGAGAAACAGCGCACATGCGGGTCGAGCGCTGCGAGGGGCGTGCCACCGCTGACGTGCGCGACCCAGGGGCCAGGCGCGATCCCCGAGGCGACCTCGGCGATCGCGCGGTCGGGCACGCAGAGGAGGACGACCGCGGCTCCGGCCGCTCCGTCGGCCAGCGCGACCCCGCGCTCGGCGAGCCGAGCGCTCACGGCACTGCCGACGCGGCCACGCGCACCGATCACATTGACGCTCTCGATCATGTCGCTGGCTCCAGTTCCTCGCGGATACCGGGCACCACGAAGCGTATCTCACCTCGCATGTCATGTCGCGAATAGCCACGTCGCCGACCGACATGTGAAACACATTCGATAACATGCGTTGCGCATGTCAAAGATGATCCAGGTTCGGAACGTGCCCAACCGCCTGCACGACGAGCTTGTCCGGCGGGCAAAGGCGCGCAGCCTCACGCTCACCGCGTACGTCGAGGAGATCCTCGAGCGCGAGATCGCCAGACCGCCGCGTGAGGAGGTCTTCGAACGGATCGCGAGCCGCGAGCCGATCGTGCTCGATCGGTCTGCAGCCGAGATCATCAGAGCGGAGCGAGAGGAGCGAGAACGGCAGCTGCACTCGTTGCTGACGCGTCGGCGCTCGGCGAGTACGTCCTAGGGACGACGAGTGGACGGGTCGTCGCCGGCTGGATCGAGGAGCCGGACACGCTGCTCCATGCGCCGAGCCATGTCGACCTGGAGGTGAGCTCGTTTCTGCGGGGGGTCGAACGCGGACGGCTCGCATCCCGCGAGCGCGTCACCGAGTCGCTCGGGCTATTCCTCGCGCTCCCCCTCGACCTCCACGAGCCGCGGGCGCTCGTGCCGAGGGTATGGGGGCTGCGGCGGAACCTGACCACCTACGATGCTGCGTACGTCGCGCTCGCCGAAGCGCTCGACGCTCCATTACTCACTCTCGACGGAGCTCTCGCCCGTGCGGTCGCGCGCCACACCGACGTCGTCGTCGTGGGGATGGCCTAGCCGGTCGAGGCCAACGCCCGCCGGACGCACACTGCGCGCTCGGACACGATTCCGGCATCGGCCCACCGAACCTCCGTATGTCGTTCGTAGAGCTGGTCGCCGCGGGTACGCGGGGACACGTGGCCGTACCGCGCTCGTACAGAGCGTGCGCGTGCGATCACGTCGTGGAGGCGCTCGCTCATGCTGCGGGGCTTCGCTCGGCGAGCCGGCGCTCGAGGACAGCCTCGACCGTTGGCCACTCGTCGTCGAGGACCGAGTACCAGGCGCTGTCGCGGTTCTCACCGTCGCGGACGAGCATGTGCTTGCGGTGGATGCCTTCGAACGTGGCTCCCATCGCCTCCATCGCGCCGCGGGAGCGGTCGTTCAGCGCGTCGGTCTTCAGCTCGACCCGGCGACAGCCCCAGCTCTCGAAGGCATGGCGCAGCATGAGGAGCTTCGCCTCGACGTTCACGCCGGTGCCCCAGGCGTCCGGATGGAGCCACGTCCAGCCGATCTCGACCGACCCGTGCTCGGGTCGCAGCGCGAGGAAGCGCGTCGAGCCGACGGCGCGGTCGGCGGCCAGCGTCACGAGCGGGAGCTCGACGCCCCCGGCCGCGGCGCGGACGGCGTCGTCGACCCAGGCGTCCAGCTCGGCTCGGGTCGACGGCTGCGCGACCGACAGCCACCTCCAGGTGCGCGGGTCGCGGGATGCCTCCCAGAGTCCCTCGGCGTGCTGCGCCTCCATCGGCTCGAGCCGCACGCGGGGTCCCTCGAGAGTCGGCGCGCGCCACGGAGTCACGTGACTAGACTACGGCCCGTGCCGATCTACGAGTACGCATGCATGAAGTGCGAGGAGCACTTCGAGGAGCTCGTCCGCTCCGAGGGGCAGGTCGTGACGTGCCCGAGCTGCGGCGCGGCGAAGGTGCTCAGGCAGCTGTCGGCGTTCGCGGTCCACGGCGCCCAGGCGAAGCCGAGCTTCACGTCGGCCTCCGGCGGCGGCGGTGGCTGCTGCGGCGGCGGCTGCGGCTGCCACTAGCACGACGCCGTTCTCGGGAGCTCAGCCTGTCGAGGTGGCCGCCGCCGGCGAGCGCGCAAGATCGCGCAGCGTGAGCGCCGCTCCGGCGAGGAGCAGGGCCGCGACGAGCACGACGACCCAGACGTCGTCCGTCGTCGGCTTGACGACCATCGCGAAGACGATCGCGAACAGGAACATCAGGTCGATCCGGAGGGCCGCGAACACACGGCGAATCAGGCGCTGTCCTTCGGCGGTCTGTGGCCCGACGACCGCTATCCGCTTCGCCGTCGGGCCGAGGTAGGCCGCGCCGAGCATGGCGGAGCCGAGCCACGCGACGAGCGCGAAGTCGACCCAGAGCCGTCCCCACGGCCAGTCGCCGTCGATCATCAGCCCGATCCCGGCGAGCAGAACGACGATGGACGTGGGCATGAACAGACGCTCGCCGAGGCGACCCGCGTTCCCGGCGAACCGGGCGATCGCCGTGGGGTCGCCGGAGCGGAGCTCGATCATGCCGTATATCTGGACGTAGAACCCGCCGCCGACCCAGACGATCGCGCCCGCGACGTGCACGAACAGCAGGAACTGATACCAGGTCATCCTTCGCCTCCCGGGGAACGCGCGCTCCGCCGAATTCTCCAGCGCCGGCCGGACGGCGTGGCGCGACCCGCCGGGGCGAGCCGTACAGTGTCCCGATGAACGCCGGCCGTGTAGCCCAGCTGCTCGACGAGGCGGGCCGGGCGGCCGGCTGCACGCGCTGCTCGCTCCACGGCGGCCGTACGCAGGTGGTCTTCGGAGAGGGCGATCCAGACGCGGAGCTGGCCCTCGTCGGCGAGGCGCCCGGTTTCCACGAGGATCGGGAGGGAACACCGTTTGCGGGTCGCGCGCGCGAGCTTCTCGGCCGCCTGCTCGGCGGGGTCGGCCTGTCGCTCGACGAGGTCTATCTCGCGACGGTGCTCAAGTGCCGGCCGCCCGGAAACCGAGATCCGCTGCCGGAGGAATCCGCCGCCTGCGAGCCGTACCTCTACCGCCAGCTCGACCTGGTCCAGCCGCGTGTCGTGGCGACGCTCGGGAGCTTCGCGACGGCGCTGCTCTCCGGCCGGGCGCTCGGGATCACGCGCGTCCACGGACAGGAGCAGGAGGTGACGCTCGGGGGCCGCCGCGTGACGCTGTACCCGCTCTACCACCCGGCCGCCGCGCTCTACACGCCGACGATGCTCGAGGTGCTCGAGCGGGACGTCGCGCGGCTGCCGGAGTTGCTCGCCGGCGGAGAGGCACACGCCCGCTCTCCCGTGGCCGAGCTCGCGCCGCGCGCGGACCGCCGGGAGCGGCAGCCGGTGCAGCTCGGACTGTTCTGAATGGCATCCCTCGTACTCGAGAGCGGCTCGGCCGAAGAGACCGAGGCGATCGCGGCGCGGCTCGCCCGCTCTCTCGCACCGGGGGATGTCGTCCTCGTCTCGGGCGAGCTCGGTGCGGGAAAGACGACGTTCGTCCGCGGTGCCTGTAGCGCGCTCGGCGTCGCGGGCCGTGTCACGAGCCCGACGTTCACGATCGGCCACCGCTACAGCGGCAGGGTCGACGTCTCCCATCTCGACCTCTACCGCTTTCGCGGCCTCTCGGCCGCGGAGTGGAGCGATCTCGAGCCGTACTTCGAGGAGGCCGTCGTGTTCGTGGAGTGGCCGGAGGCCGGGGCGGGCGTCCTGCCAGAGCCGCGGGCCCACGTCCGGCTCGAGCATGTCGCGCCGGACACTCGGCGCATCCTCGTCGACACGGTCGACCGGACGCTGCTGGAAGAATCGACGGGTGCTGGTCCTGGCCTTCGACACGGCGACTGACGTCGCGACGAGCGCGCTCCTCGACGACGACGAGATCCTCGGCGAGCGCGCCTCGGTCGCGAAGACCTTGCTCGAGGACGTCGACGCGCTCCTGCGCCGCGCTTCCGCGCGACCGCGCGACCTCGGAGCGCTGGTCGTCGGCACGGGCCCAGGCAGCTTCACGAGCACGAGGATCGGCCTCGCGACCGCGCGCGGCCTCGCGCTCGCGCTCGGCATCGAGGGTGCGGGCGTCTCCACGCTCGCCGCGCTTGCGGAGGGCTCCGAGGGCGGCCTGCCGGTGATCGACGCGCGGCGCGGCGAGGTCTTCGTCCCCGACGCGGGGGCCGTCTCACCGGAGAACGTCGTCGCGGAGGGACGGCTCTGCGTCGGCGACGGCGCGCGCCGGTACCGGGCGGTGCTCGAGGCCAATGGGGGAGAGGTGCCCCCGGACGACGACCCGCGCCATGCGCCGCGCGCCAGGTTCCATGTGCGTCTCGCCGGCACGCTCGGCCCGATCGAGACGATCGAGCCCGTGTACGTCCGCGCCCCCGACGCGGAGCGCTGGCGCGGATGATGCTCGGTCTCGAGCTGCGCCGCCTCGAGCTGGCGGACCTCGACGCGATCGAGCGCATCGAGCGGGCGTCCTATCGCGCGCCCTGGTCGCGCTCGATGTTCGCGTCCGAGCTCGCGAAGCCGAGCTCGCTGTCGTTCGGCGCCGTAGACGAGAGCGGCGATCTCGTCGGCTACGTCGTCCTCTCCCGCTACGTCGACGCCTGGCACGTGATGAACGTGGCGGTCGCGCCCGAGCGTCGGCGCCAGGGCATTGCGTCGGCGCTGCTCCAGCGCCTGCTCGAGCTGACGAAGGACGACCCGCTGCGCGGCTACACGCTCGAGGTACGGGTCTCCAACGCGGGGGCGATCGCGCTCTACGAGCGCTTCGGCTTCCGTCAGAAGGGCCTTCGCCGCGGGTACTACACCGACAACCGCGAGGACGCGATGATCATGTGGCGCGACGCGTGATCCTCGGAATCGAGACCTCCTGCGACGAGACCGCGGCCGCCGTCGTGGACGAGGACGGCGTCGTGTTGTCGTCGGTCGTCGCGTCCCAGGCCGACCTCCACGCGCGATACGGCGGGGTCGTGCCGGAGATCGCCTCGCGGCGTCATCTCGAGCTCGTCTCGCCGGTGATCCGCGCGGCGCTCGAGGATGCGTCGATGGCGCTCGGCGAGATCGGGCGCATCGGCGTCACGCAGGGCCCGGGCCTCGTCGGCGCGCTGCTCGTCGGGCTCTCGGCCGCGAAGGCCCTCGCGTGGGCGGGTGGCATCCCGCTCGTCCCCGTCGACCATCTTCGAGGCCATGTCGCGACGCTCTATCTTGCGCCCGACCCGCTGGAACCGCCCTTCACGTGCCTGCTCGCGAGCGGGGGCCACACGC
The DNA here is from genome assembly GCA_035698965.1 of Gaiella sp. Classification (GTDB taxonomy): domain Bacteria; phylum Actinomycetota; class Thermoleophilia; order Gaiellales; family Gaiellaceae; genus Gaiella. Next base: position 13,422 of record DASSBI010000030.1, read on the forward strand.
TTGTCCTGTCGGTGCGCGACCGGACCGGCTACGAGGTGCTCGGCTCGACGCTCGACGACGCCGCCGGTGAGGCGTTCGACAAGGGCGCACGGCTGCTCGGGCTCGGCTACCCGGGCGGGGCGGAGATCGACCGCCTCGCGCGGGAGGGCGACCCCGAGGCGTTCTCGTTCCCGATCGCGCGCGTGCCAGGCCTCGATCTGTCCTTCTCGGGGCTGAAGACCGCCTTGCTCTACGCGGTGCGCGACCTCTCCGAGGCCGAGCTCGCGGCGCGACGGGCCGACCTCGCAGCCTCGTACCAGCGCGCAATCGTCCGCGCCCTGGTCGGCAGTCTCCACGCCGGCGCCGAAGAGACAGGGGACGGCACGATCGCGGTCGTCGGCGGCGTCTCTGCCAACTCGGAGCTCCGCGCTGCGCTGCCCGACGCACGCTTCGTCCCCCTCTCGCTCTGTACGGACAACGCCGCGATGATCGCGTCGGCGGCCCGCTTCGCTCGCTCCATCGAGACCCCCGGCTACCTTGGGCTCGATGCCTACGCGTCGGTGTAGAAGCGCGCTCGGCGCGCTCGCGGTGCTCTGCGCCCTCGCGCTCGGCGGTGCGGCCGGCGGTGCGGACGGGCCGTCGGCCGGCGCGGCCGGATGGCAGGGGCTTCTCGGCAGCCGGCCCGACCCGCAGCTTGGCGGTCGGTGGATCGTCGTCCTGCGCGCGCCGTCGCTCGCCGACCGCGTCCGTCGCGCCGGAGGTGGTGCGACCGAGCGGCAGATGCACGGCTGGACGGCCGCCGCGCAGGCGGCACAGCGGAAGGCGATCGCGGGCCTCTGGTCGCGCGGCGCGCCGGTCGACCCAGAGCAGTCCTTCGTGCGGGTGATCAACGGCTTCGCCGGCGCGATCGATCCGACATTCCTCCCGACGATCGAGCGTGACCCCGCCGTCGCGGGTGTGTACCCGGTGCGCGCTGCCTACCCCGCCGCGCTGCCTCGCACATCGCTGGACAGCGAGGCGTTCGGCGCGGACAGCGGCCGGCGGGTCGGCCTCGAGATCTCCGGCTTCGACGGCTCCGGCGTCACCGTCGCACAGCTCGACACGGGCGTCGACCTGCGCCACCCGTACCTCCAGGGCCGGCTGCTCCACGGGATCGACATCCTCGACGCGGACGGCGACCCGTCGGCGGAGCAGAACCCGACCGAGCCGGGACGGCCGGAGCGCCACGGGACCGGGATGGCAGGTCTCGTGGTCGGCACACGCGGGCCGGTGGGCCTCCACGGCGTCGCACCCGGTGCGTCGCTGCTCCCGATCCGCGTCGCCGGCTGGCAGCCCGACGCGGACGGAGGCGTCTCCGTCTACGGCCGCACCGACCAGGTGCTCGCGGGTCTCGAGGCGGCGGTCGACCCGAACGCCGACGGAGATGCGCACGACGCCGCACGGGTCGCGCTGGTCGGGGTCGTCGAGCCCTTCGCGTCGTTTGCCGACAGCCCGCTCGCGCGGGCCGGCCGCGGGGCGCTCGCCCTGGGAACGCTCGTGGTCGTCCCCGGCGGGAACGACGGCCCTGCAGGCCCCGGCTACGGAAGCCTGGCCGGACCCAGCGGCGCAAGGGGCGCGCTCGCCGTCGCGGCCTCGGACTCGCGAAGCGAGCGACCGACCGTCCACGTCCTCCTCCGCGCCGGGCTGCGTGTGCTCGCGTCCGGCGAGACGGCGCTCGGCGGCGCGGCCGGGCCGGAGGAGGTCGTCTCGGCCCCGGTCGTAGCGCTGCCGAGCCGGCAAGCGGTGGCCGTCACCAAGGGGAATGCGCTCGACCGGCTGTTCGACGCCGACGGCTACAGCCGCGTGGCGGGCGGCGCCGTGCTCCTCCCGTCCGGGCCGACGACGCCCGAGGCCGTGGGCGAGCTCGCGTCCGCGGGCGCACGTGCCGTTCTCGTCGACGGGCCGATCCCCGCCGGCTCGCTCGGGGTCGACGAGCCGGTCCAGGTCCCGGTCGTGGGCGTCTCCGCGGCGATTGCGGCGGAGGTGAGGCGCGACCTGACCGCGGGCGTCCCCGTCGAGCTCGGCGTGGGCGCGGCCGCGTTCGGGCAGAACCCGGACCTCGGCACGGTGGCGCCGTTCTCCAGCACGGGCCTCGCACTCGACGGAAGCCAGGGGACGGAGGTTGCCGCACCGGGGGTGGGGCTCGTCACGTCGGTCCCCGGCCGCAACGAGGGCGGGACGGCGCGGTACGGCACGCTGAGCGGATCGAGCGCCGCGGCGGCGGTGGTCGCGGGGTCGGCGGCGCTCCTGGCCGAAGCGCGCCCCGATCTCGACGCCGCGGGCCTTCGCGGTGCACTCGTCGCGTCCGCGCGGCGGGACAGCGCCGGCGAGGAGCCCGGACTGGTGAGCCCGGCGGCGGCGTCCGCCGTCGAGCTGGTGGCCGAGCCGTCGGCGCTTGCCCTGCCGGCGCTCGTCGGGAAGAAGCGCGGATCGTCCGGGAGCGTCACGTTGCGGAACGTCTCGCGACGCGTGCTCGTGGTCCGGCTGCAGCCGGGCGCGGCCACCGCGGGCGTGACCGTGCTCACCCGCCCGGAGCGGGTCGTGATCCGCCCTGGGAAGCGCGCGCGCATCGCCGTGTCCATGAAGGCGAGCGTACGTCCCGCGGCGCCGGGTGCCCTCGAAGGAGTGCTCCGGGCCGTGGTCGGGCCTGGGACGCGTCTCCGCATCCCGTGGACGGCCGCCGTGCCCGTCGCCCTTCCGGTGATCACGCGCGCGGCGCTGACGAGCGCGGAGTTCAAGGCGAACGACCGCACGCCGGCGGTGCTGTCGCTCGTCGCGGGCCGCGTCGACGGATCGGTGGAGCGGCCTCAGCTCCTGCCGCTCGCGCGGCTCGAGATCGTGCTGTTCCGCGGCAAGCGTCGCGTCGGGACCCTCGTCCGCCTCCGGGACCTCCTGCCCGGTCGATATGCGTTCGGCGTCACCGGCCGCGGCCCGCGGGGGGCGCGGCTGCCGGCCGGCGGGTACCGACTGAGGGTCATCGGCGTGCCTGTCGGCGGCGGGAGCCCGACCGTCGTCGCGATCCCCTTCCGCTTGCGCTAGATGCCCGCTAGCATCACGCGCGTCGTGCGAGGCGCGCGCAGCAGCCGATGAGCACCACCGAGGCGGCAAGTCACCTTCGCGAGAATCCGTACGCGCTCGCACGGGCACAGCTCCAGCGCGTGGCCGACACCTTCGGCGTCGACCCGAACCTGGTCAGCGTCCTCTCGGAGTGCAAGAAGACGGTCGAGGTCTCGGTGCCCGTGGCGATGGACGACGGGACGACGAAGGTGTTCGAGGGATACCGCGTGGTGCACAACGTCACCCGTGGCCCCGCGAAGGGCGGCATCCGCTACCACCCGGGCGTCACGCGCGACGAGGTGAAGGCGCTCGCGATGTGGATGACCTGGAAGTGCGCGCTGATGGGTCTCCCGTTCGGCGGCGCGAAGGGCGCGGTGGTCTGCGATCCGAAGGTCCTCACGCCCGACGAGCTCGAGCGGCTGACGCGTCGCTACACGACGGAGATCATCAACGAGATCGGGCCGGAGAAGGACATCCCGGCACCCGACGTCGGCACCAACGCCCAGGTCATGGCCTGGATCTTCGACACGTACTCGATGAACGTCGGCCACTCGGTGCTGGGCGTCGTCACGGGAAAGCCCCTCGCGATCGGCGGGTCTGTCGGCCGTGACGGGGCGACCGCGCGCGGCGTCCTCTACTGCATCCGCACCGCGCTCCAGAAGGAGGGCCGCCGCTTCCCCGACACGCGGCTGGCGATCCAGGGCTTCGGCAACGTCGGCCGGAACCTGGCCCGGCTGCTGTCGGAGGAGGGCGCACGGGTGATCGCGCTCTCGGACACGAGGGGCGCCGTCGTCAATCAGTACGGCATCGACGTGCAGGCGGCGATCGCCCACAAGGCCGAGCACGGGGCGCTCGAAGGGCTGCCCGGCACGGAGGAGGCGACGAACGAGGAGCTGATCGAGCTCGAATGCGACGTCCTCGTCCCCGCCGCGCTCGAGCAGGCGATCAGCGCCGACAACGCGCCGAGGGTCAAGGCGCACATGATCTGCGAGGCCGCGAACGGCGCGACCACGCCCGGCGGCGACGAGATCCTCGAGGACCGCGGCGTCCTCGTGCTCCCGGACGTCGTCGCGAACGCCGGAGGCGTCGTCGTCTCGTACTTCGAGTGGGTCCAGGGCCTCCAGGAGTACTTCTGGAAGGAGTACGAGGTGAACGCGAAGCTGAACGACATCGTCGTGCGCGCGTTCGAGGAGACCTGGTCGGCGCGCGAGCGTTTCGCGACGAGCATGCGCATGGCCGC